>NZ_JBIMEV010000034.1:0-48526 GCF_051262595.1 Salipaludibacillus sp. CF4.18 | reverse complement strand
GAAGAAGCCAATGCAGTTCTTGCAAAATACCTAGGAAACTTCTCAGAAGGTCCGATGTTTGGAATGATGAAAACGATAAAAATCAATACGGTTGCTACCCTAGCGGAAGACGTATTTACTGAACAAATGATCTATCGCCTAAATAGAGAGTTAACAAAAATTAAAAAGTAATAGATAATGAAACTCCTCGTATCGTGATCGATACGAGGAATTTCATTAATTGGAAAAATATTTTCGTAAACTTTGTTGTTTTATCGACATGCTTGCAGAAACACGGTCTTTGTCCGAGAGAAGTAAGTCTGCAGACGATCAAAAAATAATGGGCGAATCTGAATGCTAAGGAACATATAATGAAAATGCATGGTGTGATATTCGGGGAGCAAGAAGATAATATATTTAACCGAAGTCATAAATCTTCAACTATTTGAAGGACAGGTGAAAGCTTTGAATTTAGATGACTATACGAAAAAACTTACGACAGAATCTTTTATGAAATGATTACTTTTTGCACAGTTAGAAGAAGTTGAAAGTCTCCACGCATTAAGCGACTGTCTGTTTAATGATCAGCTACAGGATAGCGTTGACCTTGACTCGATCAGTATTTCGCAGCTGTCACGTCGGTTAAATGGGATGGACCCTCTGATCTTTCAAACGACTTTTCTGGATCTAGTCGCTCAAATCATCAAAAAAACATTATAAGGACCGTGTCATGCCTTTGAAAATTATTGATTCAAGCACGTTGCCACTGAATTTGACCCATCATAAATGGGCAAAATTCAGGAGAACAAAAGCTGGAGTAAAACTCCATTTGCGTCTTGTGTTTATGGAGAAAGGGATCTCCTATCCAGAAAAAGCAGTGATAACAACGGCGAAGGAACATGATCGTGGTCAGCTTGAAGTCATGGTTGATGACAAAGAATGCATGTATGTGTTTGATCGTGGCTACCTGGACTATGAGCGTTTTGACCGCATGACTGATGATGGCTACTTTTTCCTTTCCAGGTTACGGAAAAACGCTGTCATTTGGGAGCTTTACGATTTTAAACTGCCTTATATCACATTATTTATTAAGCATCAAATAATCCCCACCTTCCACGGAAGATGAGGATCATTTATGATGTATTTAAGCTTCAGAAGAAATATAAATTTCTGAGGGAAGTTCTTTAGACTAGGGGAGATAAGCATCGAGACCTCTGGTTCTTCTAAATTAAGATTTGGCAACGTTTTAAACAATACGTGAGGTACCGGAAAGGATGCAAAGATTTTCCTTTGCCGTTTCCATCACGCTATAAATTAATGCACTGGATCGAGCACCTTTACTAGTGGCACTAAATAACCAATTTTTTCGACCTATTACAAAGGGTTTTATGCTGCGTTCACTTCGATTGTTATCGATCTCAAGTTGGCCATCTTCTAAAAATGTAAGAAGTTTTGATGATTTTTGATTGAGCGCATACGACAGTGCTTTACCAAGCAAACTTTTCGGGGTTACTTTGGGTTTATTGGTTTGAATCCATGCGAAAAAAGCCTCCAAGATTGGCTTACTTCGTTCTTTGCGAATGTTATGCTTCCATTCAGCTTCTTGCCGATACAAGGGAAGGCCTTGTATGGACTTCTGCGAGAGGATGTGAGCGATTGCGGACGGCGAAGCCATGCTTTTTGGAAAAAAGGAGCCGGAATTGGCGCATATTTTAAAGGTGTCTCTGTACCATGACGCTCACAGGATCGGCATGAATACATGGAACGATGATGCTCCACGACTTTGACTTCTGCTGGAATCACCTTGAGCTCTCGACGGATCTCTGTTTTCATCTCATGTAGTTCCCCATTGCGACACGAACAGACCTGCTCACTAGGTGAGAGGCGATGCATGACCGTTTCGACCGGAAGGTCTTTCATGTTATCGGTTCTAGAACGGTGCTTTTTTTGACGTTCATATGTAATTTCTTCGTAAGTCGACTCTGCTTCTTTCTCATTTTGGCAGACTTCTGCCTCATTAAAAAGAGGAAGTATAAGCGGTAAGTTTTTAAGATCATTTATTTTTTGAAATTTAATGCTCACCATTTCCCCTCTTACCGAGAAGATATTAAATAAACAGTTGAAAAAATATTCGTTGTGGTATCTCAGACTTAAGCTATATACAGTATGAATATTTAGATTGCTAAGTAAATGTTTAGTTGTTTTACTTGTGAAGATAGATTTTTACAAGTGGGTAGTAAGAAATATACTGAATGATTAGACTTGCTGCTAAATAAGAAAAATTAATTTTAAATGTTCATCATAGTTATACAGTTTTGCAATTCTGATTGCATTGAGAGAGTCGTTTTAAGAGAGAATCGCAAAATGTTCCATGAATTAAGTAACAGGTGGCTGAAGTATTACAGTATCACCATACAAAAGAAGTAAGTAATAAGAGAGAGTTACGCTCGGAATAATTATGATAATACATAACATTTAAAAACTTTTAAACTTTTATGTTAAAAGTATTGACTTGAGAATAATTATCAGTATAATGATAATGAGAATCACTTTCAATTAGAAAAAAATTTACATAGGGGGAAATGAGATTGAAGAAAAATCGTATTTTAATTGCACTAGTAATGTTACTAACTACCGTACTTGTTTTATCAGCTTGTGGAGCAGAGGAGCAGCAAGAAGCTAATGCTGCAAAAGATTCAACAAATACCCAAAGCAATGAAACTAGCAATGAATCAAGTGAACAAGTAGAAGAAAAAGATGATAGTGGAGATGTAAATCTATACACTAGCCGCCATTATGATTCAGATAATGAACTTTTTGCAACATTTACAGAACAAACAGGGATCAAAGTTAATGTAGTACAAGGTGATTCTGACGAGTTAATTGAACGTCTTAATCGTGAAGGAGAAGCAACGGAAGCTGATCTTTTCTTTACTGCTGATGCAGGACGCTTATTCCGTGCAAAAGATGCAGGTCTATTACAAGCTGTAGAAAACGAAACCATTACCAATAATATTCCGGAAAGTCTTCGTGATACTGACAATCAATGGTTTGGTCTAACAAAACGTGCTCGTGTATTTGTATATGCGAATGACCGTGTTGACGAATCAGAGCTTTCAACTTATGAAGCACTAACTGATGAAAAGTGGCAAGGAAGAGTACTAATCCGTTCATCTGAAAACATTTATAATCAGTCTCTTCTAGCTTCCATTATTGAATTAAATGGAGCGGATGCAGCGGATGAGTGGGCTAGTGGTATTGTTGAAAATATGGCACGTGAACCACAAGGTGGAGATAGAGATCAAGCAAAAGCTATTGCAGCTGGAGAAGGCGACATTGCAGTTATTAATACGTATTATTTTGGTAATATGTTGAATTCTGAAGATCCTGAAGAGGTCAAGGTTGCTGAAGGATTATCTCTTTTCTTCCCTAACCAAGAAACAACAGGAACGCATATTAACGTTAGTGGCCTTGGTGTAACAAAACATGCCAAAAATAAAGACAATGCTATTAAGTTAATCGAATTTCTATCTAGTGAAGAAGCGCAAGGACGCTTTGCTGAAGCAAACTATGAATATCCAGTTAACCCAAATGCCGAAGTATCAGAGTTGCTTAAATCTTGGGGGGAGTTTAAAGCGCAAGATCTTAATTTAACTAAACTTGGCGAGAATAATGCTGAAGCGGTTATGATCTTTAATGAAGTTGGCTGGAAATAAAAAATTATATTCAATACAGAATGTCACATCAAAAAAAGCATTTGATGGGGCATTCTGTAGTTTTATATCATGATGTTATTGCTTAAAATATCCCATTAAGGGGGTTGTATTTATGAGACAATTAACTTAATTTAATTACAGTACAAGGGTGTGTCTACCATCAAACTAGTTTCTAAAATACTCATACATACAAATGGCTGGTCTATTTTAACGTTTTTATTCGTTTGCTTCATCCTTTTACCCAACTTATCTATTCTACTTCAATTATTTTCTGAGCCAAATCAAAATTGGGAACATATTAAAGCGTACATGTTGCAAGATTACCTAGTTACTACATTCGTTATGATAGTGTTGCTAGGCATTCTTACGATTGTTATTGGTGTTAGTTTAGCATGGCTTGTATCTGCATATGATTTTCCGATGAAAGGCTTTTTGAAATGGGGTTTAATCTTACCATTATCTATTCCAGCTTATATAGGTGCTTATGCTTATCATGGGTTATTAAATTATACTGGAATCATTCAAACTACTTTGCGTAATTCATTTGGAATTCAAGTAAACCAAAAATATTTTGACATTATGAATATTCCGGGTGCCGTTTTTATTTTTACGGTATTTTTGTTTCCTTATGTCTACATGATTACCCGTGCATTCCTGGTAAAACAATCTGCTTCTATTATTGAAAATGCAAGGTTGCTAGGTAGTGGTTCAGTTGAAATTTTCTTTCGAATTGTTTTACCTATTTCACGAGTAGCTATCGTAGGGGGAGGCAGTCTAGTTATTTTGGAGTTTTTAAATGACTATGGTGTAGTTAAATATTTTGGGATTCAGACGCTTAGTACGGCAATCTTTCAAACTTGGTTTGGATTAGGCGATCTTAAATCAGCTATAAAACTAGCAGGAACATTAATGGCTATTGTGGTTTTTCTTCTTTTAATGGAAAAAATAATGCGCGGTAGAAGAAAGTACAGTTCAACAACTACAAAGGTACGTCCCCTTAAGCCAATTAGATTAACTGGATGGAAGGCAGGACTAACGACTTTTTATTGTGGAAGTGTGTTTACTCTAGCTTTTATAATTCCGTTTAGTCAGTTGGTTATGTGGGTATTCATGGCTTACGATGCGGTCCTCAACAAGGATTTTATTAAACTTATTTGGAATTCTGTTTTCGTTGCAAGTATTGGTGCCATTGCAATTGTAATCATAGCTGTCATAATTGGTAACTTTACGAGGATAAGCAACGGATTCTTTTCAAGAATATCGGCGAAAGTTGTTATCCTCGGCTATTCTATACCTGGTGCAGTTATCGCCATTGGCGTGTTGATTTTATTTATCGGTATCGATAAAACACTCTCGGCCTTTTATTCATTAATAGGTATGAATCAGACGCTCGTTCTAAGTACTAGTCTTATATTGTTATGCTTTGCCTACGTCATTCGTTTTTTGGCCATTGGCTACAATTCTATCGAAGCAGGCTATGAAAAAAATGGAAACCACTTTACCGAGGCTTCCAGGATGTTAGGAATGACGATGACACAAACATTTTTTAAAGTTGACTTAAAATTAATAAAAGGTGCTGTGATAAGTGCGTTTATTTTAGCGTGGGTCGAAATCATTAAAGAACTCCCCTTAACATTAATCTTAAGACCGTTTAACTTTGAAACATTAGCGACAAAAGCTTTTCAATATGCAGGAAATGAGATGGTTCAGGAAGCTGCGATACCTTCTCTTATTATTGTTATGATTAGTGGTATTTTTATCTTTTTCTCTCATCTGTTTATGGAAAAGGAGGTGTTCTAATTGTATATCCAAATTAAGGAAATTTGCTTTGCGTACAAAAGGAAGGATAAGCTTACGGTGGACCATTTTTCTATAGATTTAGAAAAGGGTGAAATTCTCGCTATTCTTGGTGAAAGCGGTAGTGGTAAAAGTACAATTTTACGACTCCTTGCTGGTTTAGAAGTTTCTGCAAAAGGATCTATTAAAGTTGACAATAGATTGCTGTGCGATGAATATACATTTGTATTACCGGAAAAACGAGGAATTGGTATGGTTTTTCAAGATTATGCTTTATTTCCTCACATGACAGTTGCGCAGAATATCACGTATGGATTGAAGAAATGGAACCGGCAACAAAAGAAGCAGCGATTAGAAGAAGTTCTTGATTTAGTAAACTTATCTGAGTACCCAAAACGCTATCCTCATGAACTAAGTGGTGGTCAGCAGCAACGAGTAGCTTTAGCAAGAGCTTTGGCTCCTAATCCTGCTCTTTTATTATTTGATGAACCCTTTAGCAATTTAGATGCTAATTTGCAAAACAAGATTAGAGAGGAACTAAAAGTAATTCTCAAAAAGACAGGGACAACTTCCATCTTTGTTACGCATGATGAAAATGATGTAAGGGCTTTGGCTGATAAAATGGTGATTTTAAACAAAGGGAAAATGATTAAGTCCGGCAGGCCGTGTGACATGCTAAGCTTACTTAATGAAAAAGTGAATTAATAAACCTTTTTAACACTTTGTGTGGTCCGCGAAAGTGATCTAGAAGAAAATTGCTAAGATAAAACAATATTTTTTGGGGGTGTATTATCTGACCTAAAAAGACCGGGCATGGTTTTTATGCCCGGTTTTTAACGATTATTTGCTTTTGAGTTCATTAATACATAATTAATAATATAGATTACTCTAAATTTTCAACTGCATAATCTGCTTGTTCTTGAGTGAATTTTTCTCCGTAGTCTGATGTTAATTGATCTCTTATTGCTTCTACCGACATATCCATTGACTCTTGATAACTTCTTGCTGATTCTAGTGCGTTCTCATTCCAGTCTGCTTCTATATTATCCACAGCGTATTGTGCTTCTTTATCTGTGAATTTTTCTCCGTATTCCGATATCAATTGGTCGTATATACCCGCTTTAGACATATGCATACTCTCGCTGTAGTTTTCTGCTGATTTCAATGCATTTTCGTTCCAATCAGCCTCAATATTGTCAATTGCGTACTGAGCAGCTTCTTCCGGGAATTGGTCACCATATTCGGAAGTCAACTGGTCAAAAATTCCGGCTTTAGACATATACATCATATCTGAATAGCTTTCTGCTGAATTTAATGCAGATATGTATTCAGTAGGGACATCGTCTTCTGTGTTTGTTTCTTCTTCGTCGGATGTGTTTTCAACATTCTCTTGATTGGATTCTTCTTCGACAGGTTCTTCAGTTTCCTCTTCTTCAGGTTCAACGGTATCTTCTTCTTCGATAGGTTCTTCCGTTTCCTCTTCTTCAGGTTCAGCGGTATCTTCTTCTTCAATTGATTCTTCTTGTTTTTCGTCATCTGCTGTTATTTCACTTTCATCTTCGGTAGGTGTCACAATAATACTAATGATAAGTAATAAGAAAGATCCACCAATAATTAATCCACTCTTAAATTTTTTCTTCTTAATGATACCAACAATAAATAATACAATTCCTACTATAATTCCTAGAAAACCTATTACCCCTAATAAAACTCCCAAAATAACCATCCTTTTCTTTATATGAGTATAGTTAAATGGTAGCATATCTAAAAGATATAAAACAAATAACAATATTCGACAGTTCATACAAACTCTTGTTAAAAGAGAAACATCAATGAAAACAGATGAAACTGATATATAAACTATATTTAAAGAACGGAATGATATGATTTTTAATGATGTTCTACAAGCTTCAGATGAGAAATGGTCTCCTATAGTGTTAACGTTATTTAGCGGTTTTATTGTTCTGTTTTAAAGTATTTGTATGTGTCATTTATAGAGGCTTCTCGAAGTTTAATAAAACTTTGAGAAGCCTCTTTTTCATTTCTCCTGTCGCATGACGATAGATGATCCGAGTGGCATCTATCGTCATGCTTCCAGGCGTCCAAAATATCCTCTATAGATAAACTCGACTAAGGCTGCAATGACTTGTAGTTTCTTCCACATGTGTGTTTCTTCTGAGTTTTGGTGAATGTTCATTTGTTTCGTTATCCGTTAGATTTGATTTTCAATATGTTGGCTTGCTCATGCCAATATTACCTTTCATTTCTTGAGTAAAAGTAAAATATCTCTAAAATAATACAGACACAGGTTTACAAAAAAATTATACTATGGTAAATTAAAAGTGTTAAATACATTAAATAAAAATTTAACAAAGTTAACAAAAGTCGAATCTGAGCCACTGAATTGGTTCAAGTAAATTTAATTAAAAAACTATCAAACTACGAACTGGTTTCAATAACAGAAGGTGAGTTTATGATAAATGCTTTTAGTATAGCTTTAATCACTAAACTAGTTTTCAAACATCCAAGGAGGTACTAAATATGAAAGAAACATACGATATAGTTATTATAGGTGGCGGTAGTGCGGGTTCTGTTCTCGGCGATCGCTTAAGTGCAGATGGGACACGCAGTGTTCTTGTGTTAGAGGCAGGGCGAAAAGATTTTTCATGGGACCTATTGATCCAAATGCCAGCAGCTTTGCCGTTCCCAGCAGGGAAATCATTATACGACTGGAAATATGAATCTGACCCTGAACCTTATATGAATGGACGGCATATCAAGCATGCCCGTGGAAAAGTTCTCGGAGGTTCGAGCTCAATTAACGGTATGATTTTCCAACGCGGTAATCCGATGGACTACGAACGTTGGGGCGCCGATCCAGGTATGGAAACGTGGAATTTTGCGCACTGTCTTCCATATTTCAAACGCCTGGAAAATGCTTTAGCTTCACCGGAAGATGAGCTTCGCGGTCACGATGGTCCTCTTAAACTAGAACGCGGGCCAGCTAAGAATCCTTTATTCCCAGCCTTTTTTAACGCAGGTGTCGAGGCTGGTTACTCGCGAACACCCGATGTGAACGGTTTCCGGCAGGAGGGATTTGGTCCGTTTGATAAGCATGTGTACAAAGGCAGACGATTGTCAGCTTCACGTGCATATCTGCATCCGGCTATGAAGCGTAAGAACCTCACTGTGAAAACTCGTGCTTTTGTTGCAAGTATCGATTTCGAAGGTACCCGAGCTAAAGGTGTGACATATGAACGAAACGGGAGAACTCATCAAGTTAAAGCAGGGGAAGTTATACTCTCTGGTGGTGCAATCAATACGCCGCAGCTGCTTCAATTGTCAGGTGTGGGTGACGCGAAGCACTTGCGCTCACTTGGCATTAAACCTGTAGTTGATCTTCCTGGTGTAGGTCAGAACCTTCAGGATCATCTTGAAGCCTATATTCAATACTCTTGTCCAGAACCGGTTTCAGAGCAGCCTAACTTAAATAAAGCGCGTATGCCTTGGATTGGTTTGCAGTGGTTGCTCAGTCGCAAAGGTCCAGCAGCAACCAACCATTTCGAAGGTGGGGGTTTTGTTCGTTCGAACGAGGACGTCGACTATCCAAATTTGATGTTCCACTTCCTTCCGGTAGCGGTACGGTACGATGGAAAAAAAGCAGACACTGATCACGGATTCCAGGTCCATGTAGGACCTATGTACTCCGATTCTCGAGGAACATTAAAGATTCGTTCGAAAAACCCTAAAGAGTACCCGAGCATGGTCTACAACTATCTTTCTACCGAACAGGACCGACGTGAGTGGATTGAAGCGGTACGAATTTCAAGGGATATTATGTCTCAGCCAGCAATGGCACGCTACAATTCAGGAGAAATTTCACCTGGTGATTCTGTTCAAACAGATGAAGAGATTTTGGATTGGGTGGCGAATGATGCGGAGACTGCGCTTCATCCATCGTGTACGGCAAAAATGGGACCAGCTTCAGACCCAATGGCTGTCGTAGATCCTCTAACCATGAAGGTCCATGGGCTCGACAATCTACGAGTGGCTGATGCATCTGCTATGCCCTATGTCACTAACGGTAATATCCATGCACCGGTATTGATGTTGGCGGAAAAGGCAGCGGACTTAATCCTTGGACGTAAACCACTGGAGCCTATTAATACGGACTTCTATCGTCATGGGGTACATCCAGCTGATGCAGGCACAATAAAAGGTTAAGTTAAATAATGCTTTCATAAGAAGGCCTCTTTCAAAATGTATTAGCCAGTCAAGGCATACATTTCATGAAAGAGTGCCTTCTTCTTTTTGTCTGGAACGTGTAAAAAAAGAAATAATAATTTTGGTGTTTATGCTTCTGTGATAAAACTGGGGACATTCACGTAAATAATGAAGTTCATCTTCTTGATTGAATTTTTTAAAGAACGTGATGAATGTAAATTATTGAACGTATACTCTGTATCGTAAGCTCTTTTAAACATAAAGAATGCTCCCCTTTAGTAATCAAATTACTTAAAGGGAAGCATATCTATTTTGTATTCAGTGTTCTTACTCTGCAGGCTCAAGATCCTCTATGGAATCGATGTCCATATAGGATGGTACAGCTAAACCAATCCTAGCCCCTTCAAGGTTCGGTCCTAAATCTTCAAATTGACCATCATACTCTTCATAAAGTGCACCATGTGTTGCAGGCATCCATGGAGATAGAGTAGCATCAGAATCACCAGATGCTATTGCACTAAACATAATAGATGGATCTACTGGTGTAAGCATAACATCGAAGCCTTGTTGTTCTAAAACAATTTTAGCCACATTCGTTGAAAAAGTTTCTGCATCCCACGAAGTTAAGACTAAGTCTATTGAAGTACCATCAACAGGTTCTACCCCTTCTGTCCATTCTGTAACCTTTTCTGGATTCTCATCCACCCACTCTTGAGCTACTTTTTCAAAATCAAAATCCATTTCTTGAGCTTCAAGTAAAGCTTCTTGGAATACTGGTAGTTCCCAGTGAAGTCTATCAAGAATCGTATAAGCACTAGGCATGTCTTCTTTTAGACCTTGTCTTACAATTGTTGTAATGTGTTCCTCCTCACCAAAGATAAGTTCAGGATCTTCTAAGTACTTTATATCATATTTAGCAAACATATAGTGAGGTGACCATGCAGCAACAATGATGGGTTCTTCGTTTTCAATAGCGTCTCCTAACGCGGTCAACATGGCAGCTGCTGAAGACGTTTCCTGTTCCCAACCAGCAAGACTTTCATACTCAGCTATAGCCTTCTCATTTGTCTGTGTTTGCCCAGCACCAGGCTCAATACCAGTAATTTGATATCCCATTTCTTCACTGACATTTGATGTATCTTCTGTCTGCCCATTCCCGCTGTCATTTGACTCCTCTGTTCCACATCCAGCGGCTACAAGGGATAAAGATAAACCAGCAATAATCCCTAGATTTTTTCTCCAATTAAACATGTTTAGTACACTCCTTTAGTTACTATTATTACCACTTTTCTGCTCTGCTATGTAGTAATTTTCAGTTGTCTTTTATGTTCTATGTCACCAACAGTAAAAGCATATGAAATAGCGAGATTAGAGACTAACTGCTTTAAATGTTAAGCTTTCGTTGATGTACAAGTCAAACGGTTAATACTGTAATTATTGTCGAAATAGTATGTAAAATGTAAGGTTGTCCGTACTTCAAGGTATATAACGTTTACTTCCTTCACTATGCTCCATCTTAGAGCCATTGTACCCATATTCACTCTTTTTCCTTGTTAATATGAATTTGTTCAAGGAGGAGGATAATGTACGTTTGACAACTAGTTGCTTGTGAATTGTACTTCAAGTAACAGCTTGCTTATTTTGAAGAGGATTAGACTTTTCTTATCTTAACGTTGTAAATCCGTAATTTCTTGAAGCTACTCCACGGGTAAACTGTTGGTAGCATGTAGTAAAAACTGTGCCAATTTTTTCTGAAAAACATGACAGAAGTAGTACATTTTTATGGCCGTAATCAAAGGGGAAAGTATAAAATATAAAACAGTTTTGAAATACAAAAAAAGCTGGTCTCTCCAAATTGAAGGACCAGCTTTTTTTTGTATTTCAACTATTTACTTATGTCTTTATTTTACCCATTCATCAACCAAGTCTTGATTCTCTTCAATCCATTTCTTAGCCCCATCAAGAGGGTCTTCGGCATTATCTACATAACTGATAAGTTGGCCAATTTCTTCGTCATTCATCTTCCAATTTTTAAACCACTCACTCACTTCTGGATGATCTTCTTCAAATCCAAGTCTTGTAGCATGGTGAATTTTTTCTACACCACCGAATGTGTTTTGCGGATCCTCTAGGAATTTCAAGTCATAGTTAGAGAATACCGAGTGCGGGCTCCAAAGTGGTGACACGATTGGTTCTTCATTTTTTATTGCTTCTCCAATCGCAGTTATCATCGCAGGTTCAGAGCTTGGTAGTAGTTCAAACTCAAGATTATAATCTTCAATTAATTGTTCCGTTACTTCCATCGTCCCTGCGCCAGAATCAAAACCAATAATTTGTCCTTCAAACAGTTCTATATGTTCATTTAGATCTTCTACACTATTCACTTCTTCTAAATAGGTTGGAACAACAAGTCCTACTTTTGCATTATCAAACCAAGTAGATTCTGAAAAGTTAACAGTATCTTCATACGTATCCAAATAATTCGCATCTTGAACCGGTAACCATATCTCTAAACTAGCATCTAGCTCGCTAGTTGCTAAAGCCTCCATCGTAACACCCATGTCCAATAAGTTTAACGTCACGTCATAACCTTTATCTTCTAAAATTACTTTCCACATGTTTGTTACTGCAATATTTTCAGCCCAGTTAATTTGAGCAATCGTTAATTCTTCATCACTTACCTTGGTTTCTGTTTCTGCGTCATCTTGTGCACTGTTAGTTTCCCCACTATTATTGCTTCCGCATGCTGTTAGTACAGCAGCCATTAGTATCGCTAAGATAAAAATAAGTGTTTTTTTCGAGTTGTTCATGTTGTAAAACCCCTTTGTTTTTTTATTTGCTAAACTAAAATATTTCAAATGTTAAAAACGTTAAGAAATATTTTAACGATAACACAAAACTTAAACATCTCCTATTTAGAAGATAGAAGTGAAACATTTATATTGAAGGTAGTCAATAGTTTTTTTCTAGAGACTACCTGATAACTTCTTTTCAAATTAATCTTGCTGTTCTTTAGGTAAAAATTCAAATATCTTACCACTTCTTATGCTTGCAACTAAGTCTGTCAACCAGTGATAATATGTTTTAGACTCTTCTAATTGATCATAGTATTTTTTTGCTTCTGCAACAATTTCTGGTGTACTAGTAGGATCTTTTATGACATCTATTAAATCCTCTTGTGCTTCCTCAGTTGCTTCCAAATTCATTTTTACTTCGCGTTCCCACATGTGACAGTAGAACACCATAAAGGAACGGAAGAAATTTTTCTCAGCTACATAGGTATGTTTCCTAGAACCGCGGGTAAATGTTTTCTTCACCATTTCTATTTCTTGGAGCTTACGGACACTAGTACTCATACTCGGTTTACTCATTTCAAGTTCCGTACGCATCTCATCAAGAGTCATCTGATCTTTAAAGTACATCGTCGCATATAAATTTGCAGCAGATGGTGTTAGACCATATAAATCCATTGTCTCTGCAATGGCCCCAATAACTTTATCTTTGGCTTCTTCTATTTTAATTTTCGATCTATCAGTAGATTCACTCATAAAGTCACTCCCTTCATAATAAAGTTAAGTGCGTTAAATCTTTTTTTAATCTTCTTCACAAACTTTATGATACCGTGTACAGATTAAATGTCAAATGGAAAAACATGATTTTAGACAACTGCATACGTCTACTAACTTAGTATGACAAGCCTTCTAGTTAATTTAAATTCTTTCTAAACTTTTTTGTTTTAAATGTCTCTTTGACAGCCTCCAAAATAAATGGTATTATATTAAAAACGTTAAATATATTTTTAACAAACTTAATTTATTCGAAAAACTGGAGTTGATGGATTTGAGTATAAAACAACAACAATACATTAATGGTCAATGGGTAGACGCGAATTCAGGTAATACGCGTGATATTATTAATCCATTTAACAAGGAAATTATTGCTACTGTACCAGAATCTGATGAAACAGATACAAAAGCAGCAATTGCTGCTGCAAGAGCAGCATTTGATAATGGAGAATGGTCTTCTACTCCAGCAACAGAACGAGGGGCTATTGTAAGGAAAATTGCGGAATTAATAGAAAGAGATAAAGAAGAGCTTTCTAGATTAGAATCATTAGATACTGGTAAAACAGTAGAGGAAAGTCGTGGAGATATGGATGATATCGCTGGAGTATTTCGATATTATGCAGAGCTTGCAGACAAGAATGGCGGGGAACTGATTGATTCTCCAGTGCCAAACTCTATTAGTAGAGTGGTTAACGAACCAGTTGGTGTTTGTGGTCAAATAACACCGTGGAATTATCCATTACTTCAAGCGTCTTGGAAACTAGCTCCAGCGCTTGCGACTGGGAATACTTTAATAATGAAGCCAAGTGAAATTACACCACTTACTACGATTAAAGTATTCGAACTAATGGAAGAGGCGGGAGTGCCTGCTGGTGTTGCTAACCTAGTACTTGGTGCTGGTAACACAGTTGGTGCAGAGCTATCCAGTAACATGGATGTGGACCTTATTTCCTTTACAGGAGGAATTGTTACCGGGAAGAAAATCATGCAAGCGGCAAGCGTTAATGTGAAGAAGCTAGCACTTGAACTTGGTGGGAAAAACCCTAACATTATCTTTGCTGATGCTGATTTTGAGATAGCTGTAGACCAAGCATTAAACGGGGTATTCTTCCACGCAGGACAAATCTGTTCTGCTGGTACAAGACTGATTGTAGAAGAAAGTATTCACGATGAGTTCGTTCAAGCACTTGTTGAGCGAGTGAAAAAGTTTAAGCTTGGAAGCGGATTTAATGAAGATACACAAATGGGCCCGCTTATTTCAGCAGAGCAACTTGCGAAAGTAGAAGAGTATGTAGAAACAGGTGTTAAAGAAGGTGCTACAATTGCAGTTGGTGGTAGCCGTCCAGAAGATCCGGAACTACAAAATGGATTTTTCTACCTTCCAACTATTTTCACAGACTGTACAACAGACATGAACATTGTTCAAGATGAAGCATTTGGTCCTATTATCACGGTTGAGAAATTCCGTACAGAAGAGGAAGCAGTAAAGCTTGCTAATGACTCGATTTACGGACTTGCTGGTGGCGTTTGGACAAACGATATTGCAAAAGCTGAACGCTGTGCAACAAAGATGCGCATGGGTACTGTTTGGATCAATGAATTCAACCTGTACTTCCCACATGCACCATGGGGTGGATTTAAGCAGTCTGGTATTGGACGCGAACTAGGAAAACTAGGTATGGAAGAATACACAGAAACAAAGCATATATTCCAAAACCTTAAACCTGAAGCTATTAACTGGTTCTAAGATATCAGTGTTGAAGTGACAGATGTAGGCATTATACTAGATATGAAACAACTGAAGGTAAAGAGCTAATAGCCTAAACCAAATAGTACACTTGCAGTCTTAAACCGAGTTTCATCTTTCTAATTATGGATTAGTGTTAAACTAAACATTCATACTCTCCAAAGAGCTAATAAAAAATGCTATCATTTCTCTAACGCAATCAAGTGAGAAACGATAAAATTCCGTTAGAGATGTTACAGACTCTCTTACGGGCGGCATGATGTAATAAGGGAATGAGACCCCTTTTATATCAACTTTCATGAACCTTAACAACATTCTAAGTGTCTGTAAAAATGATGATATTAACTATTAAGATTATTAGATAGGTCTTTCGTTAAGTTACAAACTTAATGGAAGACCTCTTTTTATAATACTACTACCATTGTAGCCGACTGATATGTTAATGGGCTTGGGAGTTATAATTGATCCGACTTAAGCCTTCAGAAGTGCTGTTTTTTTAGCTTCTGACGGTGCAGCAGCGATCACTGGTGAAGGAATAGGCGTTGCGGTGGTATGTAAGCTAGATTCCGAGCTACCTAATCAAGGCATACTTTTTGGTATAGATGAACTAATATGTAACCTATTCTATGTGTCGGGTTGTTTACGCCAAAATATCAAGCGGTTCCTGTTTTTTCGACATGAAAGACAGGGAGCTATCCTTTTCAAGTGTTCCAATTCGCGGTGACTGTTCGATGGGACGAGTCGTTTTATCTTCCCTTCCTGAACGATCGATCCATGGCAGGTGTGAAACCACGGTGGCCCTTGAGAAACGCGGAAAGGGCTTCTTTCGCGTCGGATTCACAAGCTCCTTTTCCAGCTTTTCTTTTTTCGGGCATCTAGCTTGTTGGAATGCACGACAAGAAACCGAAGACTTCGTTGGAATACCCTCGTACGATTTTTAATGTACCTTCGTCGTCCGGGTTCACCATCGCTTCCCCCGTATGCACGAAGGAGGTCGTATCAAAGTGAAGGCTGTCCCAGGAAAGATCAGCGACTTGTTGAATGCCTTGAACAAGCTTGCATCATCACGATAGAAAGGTCTGCCTTATAAGGGGCGTCCAATGCCCTGGATAAGGCATCATCATTAAAGTCGTTTGTTTCCACAACGGTACCATAAGGCGAGGCGATACCTTGCTTTTCATAGAATTCTTCCACCTTATAAAGCGCTTTGCGATCGGTTAATTGATTGATGATCAATGCGGCGATTCGAGTTCCTATGGAGACGTTACAGTCTTCCTTTTTCATAGGGGATACCTTATCAATACGCGCAATTAGCTCCATCTTATCGATCAACTGGCTTATAAAACGGGTGCTGCCCCGATATGCAACGGGTGAATGTTAGGAATGTCTCGCAAATGTTATAATTCCGGTTTTGGTTATGGTATAACCTTTGATATCATTATGCTAAATTCATGCTAAAAGGTATTTTTATGCTAGAAAAGGCGCGGAATCTGGGTGTTATTCTAAACAGACAATTAAGTTTTTAGTTAATTATACCAGTAAATGGTGATAAGTCTCTCTAAGGTGACAAGCTAACTGTATTCTTAGAGCATCCTCATTATTATTTAACTCTAATTGTAGTAAATCTTCAATTTTTTTGATTCGTTGATATAATGTATTAATATGAATGTGAAGCTTATCGGCTGTTTTCGTAGCGGAACGATTGTTTTTAATGTATGTGAGTAGAGTTTTTTCTAAATCTTTGTTTCGATCGTGAGCAGACCAAAGTGGTGAAAAGATCTCGTTTATAAATTGTTCGATTTCCTCAAAAGATTGATTTAAAAATAGTCTATTCAACCCAATATCTTCAAAGCGGAAAATTTCTGTTCTATTCTGATTAGCTAGATAAGACAGTGCCTTATTGGCTTCATCGTAACATTTTTTAATATTTTCTAATCCTTTATAAATGGTGCTTATTCCCCCACGAAAAGGAGGGTTATCACTTTTCTCCCATCCCTTTCTTATAGATTGGAATATTGAATAAATGTGATTAAAGTTATCGGGTTCTGGTATGGAAATAAGTATGATAATTTTATTATTAAAACCATATATCAATTTTTCCTCAGTTTGCAGTTGTTTTTTTATTTTTGAGATTAGTTGATGGATTTGAATCTCAAGTAATTGTAAGTCCGAGTAGTTGGGTATTTCAAAAACAGTGATCACCCAATGAGAAGAAGCGTTTAGTCCAATCTCTTTTGCTTGTCTAGCTAATTGGTGGGCATCTTGATAGTTTAGCAAACTCTCAAATTGTTCGTGGGTCTTCTTATAGAAGATTTCTGTAATTGTTTGTTTTTTAAGTAACTCCAAAGCCAATATAGAACAACCTTGTTCAAGTGTCATTTGATCGGAGTTTGAAATGGGCACTGTTTCGTTCATAATTAAGCAACCAAGCAAAACAGTTCCGTTATAAATAGGATAAAGAAAATACTTTTTGATTGATTGTTCGATGATTTCAACATGTAAAGGTTGACGTTTATTTGAAAGTATTTTTTTAATTTCATAAATACTCAAAGGAGCTTGAATGGAATTATCTGAATAGAACATATTATCAAGTACATTTAAAAATGATACAGAGGGCTGAATCATTTGATTAATTTCAAGAACGATTGTTTCAACTCCATTATTTTGTAGAGAAATATTTGTTAATGCTGCATGCACATCATGTCTTTTTTGAAGTAGAGTGTTTTTTTCCTTTAGCTGGTTACTTAATTTCGTTATTTCGATTAATCTTTGATTTGCTTTTGAATAAAATTGTGCATTTTGAATTGCAATAGCAGCTTGTGTAGCAAACCCTTGCAGTAACATAAGGTCATGTTCGACTAACACTTTCTTTTTATACCATTGATGAATAATCATTACTCCAATTCTTTTATCATCTATTGAGATGGGGACACACATAGCAGCTTCTGTTTTTTTTGCAGCAGAGGTAATGTAATAATAATTTTCCTTAGAGATATTATTAAGTTTCATTTCGTCAAAAAGCCCTTTTTTTGAATTAAAAATCCTTCCTATTCCATCTTCGAATACTTTACCGGTAATGGATTCCCCTACTTTCATTTTTAAATGATAAATATTTTGGTTAAAACCTACAGGTGATTTCGGAATTAATCGTTCCGTTGAATGGTCATAAAGAAGTAAAAAACCTGCATCTGCAGCTGGAATTACTTTAAGGGCATTATTAATAATCTTTTCTAGTACTTCATTAAGATCTAAGCTAGATGTTAATGAACGAAAACTATCAATTACATTATTCAGTTCTATATCTTTCTCTTGAATGATTTCTTTCAATAGCGGTAGAGAAAGGAAATTATATAAATACTCTATCTCCTCATTAGTAAGAACAATATAAGGTCGATATATGCACACGCAAACTTGATTTCCATCAGGATAATAAAAAAATATTAAATGTTTATCGCTTTGTTTCTTGATTCTGAAGGTGGTAGTTTCTTCTTGACAATTGTGAAGCGGTGGTGAAAGAGGCTCTTTATTCCCGCTACTATATAATAAGTTCCTTTCATTTTGATAGTGTTTATATGTCCATACTTGAAACGGAATATCATTTAATTTTCTTTTTAAAAATAAAAGATAATATTCAACTTGACTCAACTCATACGCCCCCTCTTAATACAATGTATAACCTTACACTTTGATTGTATTTATTATGTAAGGTTATACATTGTATTCTTCTTAACCTGAGTGTAAAGTAAAAGTAATAGTTTGAAAAGTCTAAACGTTCAAAAAACTCAATTAAAACATAAGCTCTGTAAATTTCGCATAAAACAGAGTCGGAAGGGAGTAAATGAAAGCGCTAACAATAAAAACGGCGAGATAGATTTCATTATAGAACTTTAGGCAAAATAATGTAGAGAGCGGGGTTAAATGATGGAACAAGTAATGCAAATAGCAAATAGTTTTCCACTTTGGATTTTTGCTTCACTAGTAGCTGGCGTTGTTATATTTCAGGCAATTATTTTTATAAGACTTGCTTCAAAAACAAGTTCATCTATCGGAATGACTTCCCAAGAAGTTAAAGCAGCTATTAGAACGGGGGCCATTAGCTCTTTAGGACCTTCCCTCGCCATTGTGATTGTGGTTATTTCTCTTCTTACATTAATAGGAGATCCTGTTACGTTAATGCGAATTGGAATCATTGGCTCAGCTGCTATTGAAGTGGTTGGTGCTAGCATTGGTTCGCAAGCAGCAGGAGCTGAATTAGGAGCTGCTAATTACACTGCAATGGCCTTTACGACTGCTGTATGGGTTATGTGTCTTGGTGGATTGGGTTGGTTGTTATTCGTGTTATTTTTTACAAAATCACTAGGGAAAATACAAGATAAGGCCATTGGTAAAACGAAAAACGTAAATACTTTAAAACTAGTTTCAACTGCAGCTATGTTAGGAGCCTTTGGTTATCTTGGAACAGGAGAAATGGTAAAGGGTTTAACTGAGTCAATTGTATTAGTTGTTGCATTTATCAGTATGCCAATCATAATGTGGATTGCAAATAAATTTAATTTAAACTGGTTGAAAGAATGGTCACTTGGATTGATCATCATTATAGGTTTGACGGTTGGTTACATTATTTCGTAAAAGAGGGGCAGGAGATGGTGAATGGCACTTAGTAATGAAGCAAAAAACGTGGTTAAGAGTGAAGGAAAGCAAGTAAAATCAGATATAATAAATTTTGATCACTTTCAAGATAAGGCACATTTTTGGGGGCGTTTGACAATCGGGGCGGTTATTATTTTAACGTTAATGGTCCCTCTTTATCTTTCATTTGTTCTTGGTTTTCATCCGGGTTGGAACGTAATTATCACAGGATTCGCTGCTTATGCTTCAATTATTGCACTAGTTTGGGTAATTGAGCCTATAAGTTATTATCCAGTGCTAGGGGTTTCAGGTACTTATCTTGCCTTTCTAACTGGAAATATTGGAAACCTATGCCTTCCTTGTGCATCAATTGCTCAAAGTGTTGTTGGTGCAGAACCTGGGACAAAAAAAGGTGAGCTTACGGCGACGTTAGCTATAGCTACTGCCTCGCTTGTTAATATCATCATCCTTATTTTAGCTGTTCTAGGTGGTTCATATATGATATCTCTTTTGCCTGAATCAGTGGCCAATTCATTTGTATTTGTTCTTCCAGCTATTTTTGGGGCAGTTATCGCGAAATTTGCTGTTCAAAGGCCAGTATGGGGAATTGTTGCAATTGCCTTTGGATTATTTGTGAATTTAGGTCCAGTAGCACGTCCTTTGCAAACCTTTTTGTGTATCCTTGGGACAGTGGTGGTTTGCATGCTTTTGGAGAAATTTAAAAGACAAAGGGAAGTAGAATAATAATTAAATGTAAAAAAGAATACAGAGTTTCGCACGTTGCCAATTTGCATGGAATTGTTTAAAGTTGAGCAACCTGCTAGAAATATTTAAGATGAAAAGGTCGATCTGAAACTTAAGTTAAATTTATGATGGAGTGATTAGATTTGAGTAAACAAAATATTTTACAATTAATGAACAGGTATCAGTCCGAGTTTACTGATATGGCGAAAAAGATTTGGGAACATCCTCAATTAGCATATGAAGAAGAGTATGCTTCTAATTTACAGATATCTAAATTAGAAGAAGAGGGATTTAACATTCAGTCACATATCGGTGGAATTGATACAGCGTTTGTGGCTGAATACGGCACTGGAAAACCTGTAATTGGAATATTAGGTGAATATGATGCTTTGCCAGGACTTTCTCAACAAGTAAGCGCAATTCAAGAAGAAATTGTTTCAGGTGGTCCAGGGCATGGTTGTGGACATAATTTACTTGGTACAGCGGGTGTAGAAGCTGTCATAGCTCTAAAAAAAGTAATGAAAGAGGAAGAGATTAGCGGAACAATCCGATACTATGGTTGCCCGGCAGAAGAGGTTCTCTCTGGAAAAACATTTATGGCAAGAGAAGGTGTATTTAATGATTTAGATTGTGCTTTAACATGGCACCCTGGTGACTCGAACATGGTAATGAATATGAGTATGCAAGCGATGGTTTCTGTGAAATTTCATTTTAAAGGTATTACCGCACATGCCGCGGCAGCACCTCATGCAGGAAGAAGTGCTCTTGATGGTGTAGAGCTTATGAATGTAGGAACAAACTATTTACGTGAACATGTTCCAGATGGTACCCGCATACATTATGTCATTACAAATGGTGGCCTAGCACCCAATGTTGTTCCAGATGAGGCTAGTGTCTGGTATTACTTGAGAGGAGCGAGTAAAGATCAAGTTGATCAATTACTCACGAGAGTCGAGAAAATTGCAAATGGTGCAGCCATGATGACGGAAACAAATATAGAATCTGAAATATTAGCGTATGCATATGAAACGCTTCCGAATGAACAACTAAATGAGCTTATGTTTGAAAACATGCATCAATCGACTGCGTTGTTATTTAATGAGGATGAGCAAAGTTTTGCAACACAGTTAGTGAATTCCATTGATCAGAAAGTCGGAAATGAAACTAGCTTGTTTGGGAGTACAGTTGATGAGCTTCTCCCAATAAACTTTCAATATAAGAGGGAACTAAGTGGAAGATCTATTGGCGGTTCAACTGATGTTGGTGATGTTAGCTGGATTACACCAATTGGCATGATTAGTACAACCTGTGCTCCTGTTGGTGTTCCACTTCATTCTTGGCAGGCGACTGCTTCTTTTGGATCATCAATTGGTTATAAAGGGATGCATTTAGCGGCCCAAATCATGTCACTAACTGCTTATGATTTGTTGGTGAATAAAGGGAAAGTTCTTGAGAAGGCAAAGGAAGAGTTTAAGAGAAGTACAAAAGAAAAGCAATATGTAGCTGGGATACCAAAAGAAACAGGACCACCCAAAGGTGCAGTGAAGATTAAATAACTTAGGAGCAACGATGCTTAAGGACAGAGGTGGAATAAACGTAGCCATCTTTGTTCTTTAATAATGTTTGGAACGTGAATAAAGTTCCGAGGTTTCTGAGCATCCCCTTTTAAAACTACAGATGTTCGCTATACATGAAATTCATATAACATCGGTCAGTAGATCGTTTTCCTGGCACTACTGAATAATTCCAGACTTTGGTTCCTAATCCTCAGTGCGTTGATTAGCAAACTGTACTATTGCTTTTTTATAAAGCATTTATACAATTTAATTGGTACTTTTAGGCTAACGGAACTTGATGGAAATTTCCAAATTCCGTATTGCTTTTCTAAATTACATTAATTGATCGACTATTATCTCCGCTGGCTCTTTGGAATGAATATGAGAATGGAAATTTGCCACGTGATTTTGATATTTTTCGAGTGTATTTTGGTTTCGGAGAATGGAATGTAATTGTTCATGAATACCCTGCTTATCTAGATGAAAGATCAAACCTAAATCTTTTAGCTGCTGCAGATTAATTTCTTCTTGGCCTGGCAATGCATGATAAATAAAAATAGGCTTGCGCTTAAAAAGACTTTCACTTATCGTGACACCTCCAGGCTTTGTTATAATTGCATCAATTTGATCATAAATTCTGTTCATTTTTTCCCTGCAGGTAATATACGGGAACGGAATAATATGGTTTTTTTGTATACTTTTTAGCTTTTCATATAATTTTCTATTTTTTCCGCACAACACATAATATTGAATTTCCTGGACAGGGACCTCTTTGATTTTTCGGATTAAGTCCTCCATGGCGCCGACACCTAGATTTCCTCCAGAAATTAAAACAGAAGATACAGATTTTGTTGACAGTTCTGCAGTTTGTTTCTGTTTTATAATTTTTGAATGGATCGGAATTCCGGTAATGAAAATTCGCTCATCTCTAATTCCTTTTTTAATCAAGAAATGTTTCATGTTATAAGAGGGAACAAAATGTAAGTCGATATACTCCACTCCCCAAAAACTGTGTATGAAATAATCTGTATACACATTGATAACCGGCACTCTAAGTTCATTTTTTTTCTTTAAGTAATTTAACATATAAGCGGGTAAAGCATGGGTACAAACTATTAGATCTGGTTTTTTTTCCTGTATAAGTCTTTTCATAAAATAAATAAATAAAAATTCATACAAACGATAACGTTTATTTTCTTCGATATTTTTGTAGACAGAGTTTTGATAAAGGGCATTATATATGCCGGGGAAAGCTTGTATCCATTTGAGATAGACGTTAGAAACTAAAGCTTCAATTTTTCCGTAACTGTATGCAAGAATATCTACCTTTTCGCACCTTATTTGTGGATGCAATTGTAAAATTTCATCTATTAAAGCAGTTGCAGTCTGATGATGACCAGATGGAATCTGTAAAAAAGGCAAGAATAACACGGATTTAGTAAGTTTATTCATAGGGCACCTCTTCTAAAAACTACGATAATTTTATTACTTCTGAGCATGATGGTATGGTATTCGCTGCCATGGAATTTAAGGCATTATTTACTTGCTGAAAAACAGTATTTCTCCTGTATAATCTAATAGGGAAGGAGTGATTGTCATTGAAGATATTGTTCTTTATAGTATTAGCCATTATTATTTTTTATTTCATTATAAAAGCCTATAAAAACACGAAGGATATCATCATTCATAAAATTAAAATCAATAATGAAGTGTCCCATGGACATATTCCTAAAATAAATATTCTACAACTTTCCGATTTACATCTCGAAAATATTTCTATTTCCCCTACCGAGCTTTATGAAAAATTAAAAGATGAGCCAATTGATTTAATTGCACTCACTGGAGATTTCCTCGACCGTAAAAGAACAATTCCTAAGCTTGTTCCATATTTAAAAATACTGAATCAATTAAATGCAAAATACGGTATCTATGCTGTTTTGGGAAACCATGATTATGTTTTACGTAATCAAAACTTACAACTATTAATAGAAACGCTTGAAGAATATAACTGTAAAGTTTTACAGAATGAAAATGAGATCATTTTTGTTCAGGGAAAACCGGTGAATATTATTGGCATCGATGATTTTAGTACAAAACGAAGCAACCTTGCAGCTTCATATAATGGACTAAAATCAGGAATAAACTTAGTGTTAACCCATGATCCGAATATCGTACTGCACATGGATAAATACCATTTTGACTATTTGCTTGCCGGCCATTTTCATGGAGGGCAAATCTGCTATCCAAAAGCGTATCACCTAGCAAAAATGGGTCAACTTGCTAGAATGAATATCATAAAAGGCTTGCATATACAAGGTGGGAAATCCTTTTATATCAGTGAAGGGTTAGGTCAAACAGGCGTTAATATCCGCGTTGGAAGCCGACCGGAAATTACATTTCATGAGTTTTCTTTGCCGGCTCCTATTATTAAAAAAGTAGTTGAAGCAATTTAAGGAGATAAGCTGTTAATTCATTAACAGCTTTTTTTCTTTTTTTTACAGATATTTATTAAAGCTTGTACATATTAGATAATTTTAGTCTGGACATAAATAAATAACTTGGCGCCTGTTGCATGAGAATATGATTAATTGACGAATTTTTGCTGGCCAGAATACTAATTGGTAAAAAAGATAATCGCTTAAACCATTTGTAAATGGGATGTGTGATGTCAACAATCTCAAAACCAAGACGTTCACAGCCTTTATTTAATAGCGTAATTCCAATAATTCCTTTTATTTCGTCAGAATTGCTATAGTTCCGAATGTAAATTTCAACACCAGGCAAAGACTTTTTGACATAATAGGAAATAATTTTAGCTCTTTTAAATTCACTCTTTATATCTTTAAGTTCTGATAAAAGTCTGACATTGTGAAGATGAATCTTTACTAAAGTATCATTTTTGTTTATTTGTGTACCATCTGAAAGGACGATACTTTTCCCTTTATATTTTGTTAGTCTGATCCTGAAAATATTTCCTTCTGTTCCTTTACTTGGAGGGGATGTAAGACGTGTGCAAAAATAGTATAAGGGATCGATTAAACCCCAAATTGAAATTAGATAACTTCTCATGTTTCCTGCCTCTCCTTTTCTTTTCCTTTCTGCATGATATTTTTAATCAACTTTGCCAATTTTATTGATGGAAAATTTTAAC
This sequence comes from Salipaludibacillus sp. CF4.18, assembly GCF_051262595.1. NCBI lineage: Bacteria > Bacillati > Bacillota > Bacilli > Caryophanales > Bacillaceae > Salipaludibacillus > Salipaludibacillus sp. CF4.18. The sequence continues at coordinate 23,417 of NZ_JBIMEV010000034.1, read as the reverse complement.
CGCTGCTATTTATTAGTAGAAAGCTTTCACTAAAGAATAAAAATGCAACTTTGATGAGAGTAAAGTATTACCTATTGAGGATGTTAGGCAAAGACACATAAAACAGTGTTTAGTGGACAAATTGAAGTTTGACACATATATTAGTTACTGCTAATATGATAATAACAAAACATATTAGTGTAAACTAATATAACGGGAGGATAACCAATGTTAAAAGTAGATATAGATACGAAGATGAAGTTTATGCATGGCTTTTCACATAAAACGAGAATTCAAATACTCGAATGTATAAAAGAAAATGAAAAAACAGTTTCACAGATTGTTCAGGACATAAAAGGTAATCAATCAAACATATCCCAGCACTTGGCGTGTTTAAAAGGATGCGGCCTTATTGTAGGGAGACAGGATGGAAAATATGTGTATTACCGTGTACGCAATCAACTTGTACGCGATTTACTAAAGATGTTTGATGTAGTGCTTGAAGATGTTCAAAATGATATTGCTAGTTGTGAAAATCATATAGATTAATGGGGTGGAATGAATGGCAGACAAAAGCGATGGATCAAGTGAAGAACTTATAAGTATGGAAGACAATAAAGGGTGTTGTAGTAGAGAAAAGGAAGAAAGTTCAAACAATCATATAACATCTGTTAACGGTGAAAAAGTAGATTATCGAATATACGGAATGGATTGTCCTTCCTGTGCAATAACTATAGAAAATGCATTAAGAAGGTTAGACAACATACAAGAAGCAAAGGTAACTTACAACACCTCGAAGCTGCAGGTAATCGGTACTAATGCCCTGTCTTCAGACAGTATAGAAAATGAAGTCCAAAAGCTAGGATTTAAGATAGAACCACTAAAACAAAACAAAAATGTGAGAACATATAATATTGAAGGAATGGACTGTGGTAGTTGTGCGAAAAGTATTGAAAATCACTTGAATACTGTTCCAACAGTTAGCCATGTAAGTGTAAACTTTTCCACTGGAAAAATGAAAGTGGAGCACGAAAATAGTGTTGATGAAATCGTTTCGGAAGTTTCTAAAACTGGTTTTAAAGCCTCTTTGCTTGAGAATGGCAGCAAATCAAAAGAAATTTCGGTAAACAAGGAAGGGTACGGTTTAATTACCTTATCGGGTATATTAATTGCCCTAGGTTTTATTGGTTCTTACAATGGGCTCCCCTTTTTAATGTCATCCATCTTATATGCGATAGCTATCGTTATAAGTGGCTATAAACCAGTGAAAAGTGCGTTTTATGCTGTAAAAAGTCGTTCGTTAGATATGAATGTTCTAATGTCAGTAGCAGCAATAGGCGCTGCTTTAATTGGAGAATGGTTTGAAGGGGCGACAGTAGTATGGTTATTTGCATTAGGTACTTTGCTTCAAAATAGATCGATTGAACAAACTAGAAGATCGATCAGCAATCTAATGGATTTAGCACCATCAGAGGCTTGGATCAAAGTTGGATCAGAGTTAGTTAAAAAGCCAGTGGAGGACATCCCGGTTGGGGAGACTATTGTGATTAAGCCCGGTGATAGAATTCCATTAGATGGGGAAATCATCCAAGGGGAGACCAGTGTAAACCAGGCGCCTATTACTGGAGAATCTATTCCAGTTGATAAAATGATTGGAGATGCGGTTTACGCAGGTACCATTAATGAAAGTGGTTCTCTAGAAGTTCGAGTCACGAAGTTAGTAGAAGAGACGACAATAGCTAAAATCATCCATTTGGTTGAAGAAGCCCAGGAGCAAAAAGCTCCTACCCAAGCATTTATCGATAAATTCGCAAGCATATATACACCAATTGTATTTATATTAGCATTCGTTGTCATTATACTACCACCACTTTTAGGCTTTGGAACATGGGGAGAATGGGCTTATAAAGGACTTGCATTATTAGTTGTTGCTTGCCCTTGTGCATTGGTTATATCTACTCCTGTTGCAATTGTTTCTGCTATCGGAAACGCTGCAAAAAATGGTGTGTTAATCAAAGGGGGGACGTTTCTAGAAAAAGCAGGTGCTATTAATGCGATTGCGTTTGATAAAACAGGGACATTAACAGAAGGGAAACCAAAAGTTTCTGAAATTGAATCGCTAACTGTTTCGGAAGAAGAGTTAATTTCTATCGCATTAACATTAGAAAATTATTCAACACATCCTATAGCAAAAACAATTGTTGCATATGCAAGAGACAAGGGAGTTAAGGGCAAAAACGGAGAGTTATATAAGAGTATAGTCGGTAAAGGTGTTCAAGCAACCATCAATGGAGACATTTATTATGCCGGTAATTTAAAACTGTTTGATGAAATGAATATATCCACGGGAGATGTCAGGAGCAAAGTAGACGAGATCCAAAGTCTAGGAAAAACGGTAGTCATTATCGGTACACAACAAGAAATAATGGGGATAATCTCTGTTTCTGATACCCTTCGATCAACTGCTGTTAGAGCATTGAATGGGTTGAAACAAGTAGGCGTAAAACAACTTGTCATGTTAACTGGTGATAATGCAGGTACTGCGAAATTGATTTCTAGCGAAACGAATGTAAATCGCTATTTTGCAGAGCTATTACCAGAAGATAAAGTGGATGCGATTAAACAATTACAAAGGGAAGGTCATAAAGTAGCCATGGTTGGCGATGGAATAAATGATGCCCCAGCACTAGCTACTGCTGATTTAGGTATTGCAATGGGTGGAGCAGGAACGGATACGGCAATGGAAACTGCCGATATTGTTTTAATGGCTGATAATCTGGAAAAGTTACCACATACGATTAAATTAAGTAGGAGAGCACTATCCATCATTAAACAAAATATCTGGTTTTCCTTAAGCGTGAAATTTATCGCATTAGTTCTTATATTTCCGGGATGGCTTACACTTTGGATGGCTGTGCTAAGCGATACAGGTGCTGCTATTATAGTAATACTAAATGCTCTCCGACTTCTAAAAGTAAAAGAGTAGTAAGGCTAGGCTGTTCGATAGCCTTAACAACTTTTTTGTTAAATTTTCTCACAACGATGAGAAAGACCTTAATGATAGAAATAAAGCGTATTAGGAAAATTTCTACTACGCTTTATTTCATTAGGTAATTTGTTGGAAACTATGAAGAAAGCATGCCTTTTCTGATGACCAATTCTGTTCTGAAAAAAGAACAAAAATCTTCACCTATTTCCTAGTCGGTATAGAAGATTGCTTGGTTTCTTCCTGCAGTCTTTGCTTGATATAAAGCATGATCTGCTTTCTTTATTACACTATTCATATCTGTTGCTGTTGCATGTTTTGGAATAAGAGTGACCAGGCCAATGCTAACAGTGACATAGTTAGAAACTGGTGATTTCTCATGAACTATTTTTAATTGTTCAATTTGTTGGTTGATATCTTGGGCAAATTGTTTTACTATCTCTTCACTATGTTTTGGAATAACACATACAAATTCCTCACCGCCATATCTTGCAACTAATCCTTCTGTTAATTTGGTTGTTTTGTCGTTTAATGATTGTGCAACTAGTTTTAAGCATTCATCCCCCTGTTGGTGTCCGTACAAATCGTTGTAGTTTTTAAAGTAATCGATATCTAATAAAGGATTGAAAAGCTAGTGTTTTCATCGGCGCAGATTTCAAATTGCTCCTTATAGTATTCATCAAATTGTCTTCTATTAGGTATGTTTGTCAGTCCGTCAATAAGTGCCATGCCTCTAAGTTTTTCGTTAATTGCCTCTAGTTTTTTATTGGAATGTTGAATTTGTTGTGTGCGCTGCTCTACCTTGTTTTCAAGATCGCTGTTTAACCGTGACAAGTCTTCGGCCAACCCTACTGATAGATCTAGGGAAGATGACAGTCTTTTCGATATAATTAAGGAGAAGCATATGATGAAAGTAGCAATACCAATTGGATAAAAATTAGAATCAGGATAGTTGAGTAAAGAATTGAAAATATCTAAAAGAATCGTAGTCATTAAAAAGACTATACCCGTAAGAAGGAAATAGCTTTCTACATGCTTTTTATTCAGTGATTTAACTACTACAAAGAGGGCATAACAAACACCTGTAATCATAAATAATTGAAAATAGACAGTGAATAACTGATAGGTTTTTGCAGGCGTTAAAATAGTAAGCATGTCGTAAAAAGCAGTAACGATAAAACTAAATATAGTAACCCATTTGTAACTATGTTGAGGATATAAACGATATAACACCATGGCGAACAACGGGACATGACTATATAGGCTAATGTAATCCAGTTTCATAGCTAGGGCCCAATCTATGTTCGGAAAAATTTTTGTGAAAAAAACATTTCCAACCATTAAATAACGAAAAGGTGCCACTAAACAAAATATTCCAAAATAAAAGAAATAAGGTTCTGTTTTTCTGAAAAAACCAAGACCAATATGATAAATTCCGGAAAATATTAAAATACCAAGTAAAATTGACTGAGCGATGGTTTCTTTAAAATGACTAGAATGAATGTTATCTGATTTTCCCAATATAATCGGTTCCAATAACCCTCCGACAGCATAGTCATAATTGGAAATCTGTAAGGTAACGGAAAATGTGTTGTTTTTTGGACTGAAATAAACTATTTTTGGGTGTTTTTCGGGAACGCTTGTAGCAGCACTTGTACCCACCTGTCCGTTACTAGCAAGTAGTTCATCATCGATCCATAAATTGAAATTAGAATGCATATAAGGAATTCTTAGTCCCATTACTTCATCTATTTCTTCCATGGAAACATCCAGCCTGAAGGTAGCAAAGCCCTCTTTTGGAAGAGACTTACCATTGATGGATTGAGTATGCCAGATACTTGGCATACTTATCATGCCAGTCTGTTTAACAGAAGAGCCGCTTGTGAAATCAGTTGGATCAAGCAGTTGGTTCCAATATAAACTCCATTGCCCATTTAAATGTACTAAAGACTTGTCATTGTCCCATTCAGATAGATCGATATTGCCCTCTTTAGCTGTGAAACTGGTATTATTACTTTCGTTTGGGATAGTACATGCTTGTAAAATGAAAATGACAACCACACATAATAGTATTAATTTAGGCTTCAAAATGCTTCCCTCTCTCTCTCTGATGCTAAAATAATAAGAATGGGTTAATCATAATGTAGATTTTTAGAACATTTAGTTTTTATAAGTGAAAAAACCCTGCTTAATATTCAGAACAATGTTGGTGAATATGTGTAACTTCAAGTTAGAAATAATAGGTCAATTATATCACAAAACACTCATTTTTATGTCTGATACTATTATTTATTTACAATTTGTAGATATATAGATGTAGTATTATAGTAATGTTAGTTTTGTTGGTTGGTAAAACTTAGTCGGTATCCGTATTTGAGGAAGTGCTACTGATAATAAATCTAAGCTGAATTACCAAGCGAAATAGTTTTGGTGGCATTTTAAAAAATATAAGTCAGCAAATTAAACCAAATTAGATATAAAAGTTTTTTTAAGACTGTACAATGCAGTCTTTCTTAATAAGCAATTTGTTCTTTTTATAGTCAAATTGTAAAACACCTACATGGTTAATATAGTTACTTTCTTTCTTTCTTTCTTGGGTTAAGTACACAATAGTTGCTATAACAACTAATATTTTGTACCCTATAGTTAAGAAAAAAGATAATGTTTTGACAGCAATTGGTTGTCTCATATAAGAAAAAAAGAGATAGTACAGTTTGAATAAAATTGGGCATGAATAACTATGAAAAGAAAGGTGGATAAAAAATGAATAAATATCGCATTGATGAAAGCAAAGGACTTGAATTTGGTATCTATACACTTGGAGATCATTTACCAAATCCTGCAACCGGGGAAAGGATTTCTGCACAGGAACGGATACATGAAATCATCGATTACGCAAAACTGGCTGAGCAGGCAGGCGTTGATTTTTTTAGTGTAGGAGAGAGTCATCAAGAATACTTTGCAACGCAGGCGCACGCTGTTGTTCTTTCAGCGATTGCTCAGGCGACAGAAAAAATAAAGATTGCCAGCTCTTCGACGATTATCAGTACTTCCGATCCTGTAAGGGTATATGAAAATTTTGCAACGGTTGATTTGATCTCAAAAGGACGAGCAGAGATCGTTGCCGGGCGTGCGTCCAGAGTAGGACTTTTTGATTTATTAGGGTATGACATTCGTAATTACGAAGAGTTATATGAGGAAAAGTTTGATTTATTAAGGCAGATAAATGAAGAAGAAGTTGTGAACTGGAGCGGTGAATTCCGCGCTTCGCTAAAGAACGCTAGGGTGCTTCCACGACCAGTAAATGGGTCTATGCCGATTTGGCGTGCTGTTGGCGGGACACCTGCTAGTGCGATGAAAGCTGGGTACGCAGGTGTTCCAATGTTCATGGCCCATTTAGGTGGAACTGCTTCTGTTTTCAAGCGGACGGTAGATGCTTATCGGGAAGCGGCAACAGCAGGCGGGCATGATCCATCAGAGCTACCAATAGCAACAGCGGGTTTCTTCTATGCTGCCGAAACCTCACAGCAGGCGCTACAAGAATTGTATCCCCACATCAATGAAGGAATGAAGCGAACAAACGGACAAGGCTTTCCAAAGCAACATTTCGCTCAAGGGGTCGATCCACATAACATTATGAACATCGGCAGCCCGCAGGAGATCATTGAGAAAATTCTATATCAGCATGAAATGTTTGGTCACCAACGTTACATTGCGCAAATTGACTTTGGTGGAATGCCGATGGATAACATTAAGAAAAACCTGGATTTAATTGGCACAGAAATTTTACCGGCAATTAAAAAGTATACAGCTAAAAAGTAGGAGGTGTTACTATGAAAATCGTTGGTTTATCAGGCTCTATCGTCGGTTCTAAAACGAGAACCGCTATGAATGCTGCGAAGAAGGCTCTGACAGAGAAATATCCCGACTTGGAAATGACACTGATTGATTTAGCTGATTATGACGTGAAGTTTAGTGATGGTCGTAATTTTTTGGACTATGAAGGGGACACAGGATTTGTTACCAAAACGATCATGGAGGCAGATGCGATCATTATTGGAACACCCATTTTTCAAGCCTCGATACCGGCTGCTTTAAAAAACATATTTGATTTACTTCCAGTCAATGCCTTTCGGGACAAGGTCGTGAGTATGCTCGTGACGGCTGGTTCGCCGAAGCACTATTTAGTGGCGGATCTACAACTCAAACCTATTCTGTCTTATATGAAAGCACAGATTGTACAAACATACGTATTCATAGAGGAACGGGACTTTCATCAAAAAGAAATTGTGAATGACGATGTTTTACACCGAATTGACCGGCTTGTAGAAGACACGGTAGTGTTAACCGAAACGTTTAAAAAAGTTCGGGAAGATAAAAAGGCAGAGTACGATTTTTGATCGTTTGTTGTTGAAATTAGGTTCGAGTGAAAACCGAAGAGACTTAAAGTTATAAATAGATGTTAACCATTAAACCCTCTAATCCTTTAGGATTAGAGGGTTTAATTTAGCTTAAAAAACATTTCAACACTTTGTGATCCATTTTCTCCATTATTTCGTTATTAGAATATAGAACTTTCAGGAGGTCACAATCAAATGCGAAAAATTATTTTATTAAGTTTTATATTATTAGTGATTGGAACAGCTGAGCCAGTAAAGGCTCACGATGGATGGACACAAACGAACGCAACGATCGTAGAACCGGAAGAAAATATTTACATAGAGTTATTGTTTGGAAATCACTCTAACGATCATGGAAGTTATCGTATTGAAGGAAATTGGAACGAAGATAATACAAAAGTTAATGTTCGTACACCAGCAGGAGAAGCAGTGGACGTTACAAGTACTTTGTTTTACACGGGGGAGCTAGATGAATCTGATGAAGGCGATTCAGGAGTAAATAATTATCATATAGCATCTTTCTCCGCTATAGATACAGGGATATATATTATTTCCGGAGAAAGCGACAGTATTTTTTCACAAGGAGAAACGAGTAGCAGAACGCTTCGGAGTGCTAAATCTTTTGCGGCAGTCAGTGATGTTCCAACTTTTCATAAGGCGAAAGCGATGGACGGATACGGGGAAGAGGTAACGCAGGATCGAGCAGAGTTTATTCCTCAATTTAACCCAGTAGCATTAACGCCAAAGGAGGCTGTCGAAGTTCAACTTGTAAGAGAGGGCAGCCCTGTTCAAGAGGAGGAAGTGACGCTCGTTCGAAGGAGCACCTCTGAATCTGAAGTCTTTTTGACAGATGAGGAAGGAATGATCTCTTTTACTTCGGGACCAGCGGATTACTATTTGCTTCGTGCAAGTGAAGAAACAGAAGGAGAGGGAGAAGATTATAACGTTCTAAACTATGAAGCAACGATGACGTTTGCCGTTCAGAACGGAGAAGATCATGAACGGCATGAAGAAGAAGCGATCACAAAAAATAGTGACACAAACATTGCTAGCGAATCGGCGTACGCTGACATCGAAAATCAACCTGATAACAGGAGTGTATTAAGTAATCCATTTTTCTACTTCACGGTTTTACTGGGATTTGGACTAATTACCTTACTAATTTTACGTTTAAGAAGATAGAAGATAACTAGGCAAAGCCAAGATAGTAAGGAGAGGGTGAAGGTGGGGGAAATCAAATTTATACTATATATTCTTGTTATTTTCTTTTTTACGAGCCCAATGATTGTGGAAGCGCATGCTTATTTAACTCAGTCATCACCTTCTCAAGAAACGCAGTTAGAAGAATCACCAACTGAAATAAAAGTGCAATTCTCCGAGCCGATTGATACAGCGATCAGTCAGATAAAACTCAATAATGGAGCCGGTGACGTAGTGGAAGGTGAGTTGTTGTCGGGGGAAGAAGACAATACTCTCGTTCTACTCATACCTGAACTTGAGAATGACAGGTATCACGTTTCCTGGCAAGTGCTTGCCTTGGACTCTCATATCACTGAAGGATCTTTTCGATTTTCGGTGGGCGAAGAACTGCCTAAACAGTTACCGGAGGATACCGTAACTATTGGTGCGGAAGTAGAAGAACAGGTAGTTCCTTCAAGTGAGCGTGATGGCTTTCTTTCCTTTTTAAGAGTGTTAGAGATCCTAGTATTTGTAGTTATTGCGAGTTGGTATGTATTTATATATCTTTTTTGGAAGCGAAAGGAGAGCTTAGAAGATTATCCTTCGTTAAGAACGGAAAGACGACTTTATTTTTCAGGATTTCTTTTGTTTACTATGTCTGGAATGAGTCATGTTTTCTGGCGTGCCAGTCAATTTATGGAAGGGGAAGACCTGCAGTTAATGTGGCAGGCAGCTGAATCTATTGTCATATCATCTGTAATCGGGTGGATGGCTATCCTTCGTCCATTACTTTTTTTACTGCTTTTTGGATTAACATTTTTGTCTCTGTCTAAATGGCTAAATGCCTTACTTTTGCTAATTATTCTAGGTAGTTTTACGGTAACGAGTCACGCGGCAGGTTTTAGTGAGATCGTTAGTCACTATATGCATATGAGTATGGTCGTCATTTGGATCGGTGGTTTACTTGGTTTCACGGTAATGTCCTTTACACTACCAAGTGAACCCGACTTGATGATGCTGTTTCATAAACGTTTGCGAAAGTTCTCCAAGGTTGCCCTAACTTCCGTGATTTTGCTGTCGGCAAGTGGACTATGGTTAAGCTATCGATTAGTAGGTTCGATGGAAAATATTTTTGCTAGTGTTTACGGAGAAACTCTTTTATGGAAAATAGGATTCTTTGTTATAGCGATTATCGTAGCTGCTTTTCATCGATTCGTTTGGCTACCTAATCTTAAAAAACTCAGAGGAATGCAAGATAAACAACAACAATTAAAAGCACTAGTCTGGGGATTAAGACTGGAACTGGTTTTGGTAATTGTTTCTCTTGTTTTTGCAGGGATGCTCTCGACGACCTCACCACCTACTGAAATAGACCATGATCATGGCACTGAGATGCAAAATCACGATCATTAGTAAAGAAAAGAAGGTCATCTGTCATTTACTTATTCGAAAGAGTAAAAATGAGTTAGCTTTAAAATAAAGGTTATAATTTGAAAAAAAGTTGATAGTTTACAACCTCTTAAGATAGTATATTCTTAAGAGGTTGTTTTTTAATTTATTTGAAAATTTTATTTATAGTGTGAAAATGGTAGATTGAAAGGCAAATGTATTCATAACTTAGTGCAAGAAGGAAAATAAACTATTGGTATCCGGAGGAGTTGATCCACATGATGAACCGTCTTTTAATTCTAATGATTGCTGTAGGATTAATGATTTTCGGGTGGAACTCCTGGCAATTGTACGCGAGTACGGGAGGTGTCATTCAGGATAAAGAGAAAACACAAGCGATAAGTGAAGATTGGGATAATACCCGTTTTAATGAAGGATATAATGAAAACAGCGAATCCGTTGAGAATGTAGATGAAACGGATCCCGAAGTAGCTTCGGTAAACTCTAATAAGCTTGTAGAAAAGGAATATAACTATGAAGCAGGGGATGAAATAGGAGAGCTGTTTATTCCTAGACTTGAACGTATTTACGAGGTTTACTGGGGAACTGATGAGGATACGCTGGATCAAGGAGTCGGTTATCATGACAGTGACTTCACTACTCCTCCGGACGGATTACGACATACTGTTTTGTCAGGACATAGAGATACAGTGTTTCAGAAGCTTGCTGATCTGGTCGAAGGCGATAGGTTGTACGTAAGTTTTGAAGAAGATGTTTATGAATATCAGATCCGTGAAATTTGGATTACCAATGCCGAGGACCGGACAGTGATTATTCATAAGGACAAGCCAACACTTACCCTTACTACCTGCTATCCTTTTGAATTTCTTGGTGCAGCGCCGGATCGTTATATTATCCAAGCAGAGCTGATCAGTATAAATGATAAATAACGATTACAATGAAACATTTTAGCGGAAAAAGCCGTATTGAATTAATGATTCAATACGGCTTTTTCGATATATTGGGGTTTATAAGGATGATTCTGAAGCGGTGATTATGCCTGAATAGTCTTGCGACGGAAAAGTAGTAATGCACCAGCGCCAGCAGTTATAGCACCAAAAAGTATCATCATCGGATACGAGGTAGCTGTTGTAGGAAGGGCATCACCAGTATCGGAGCTCTCTTCCGCACCAGCTGCTACTTCTTCCGAATTCTCCTCCTCGCTAGCTGTTTCTTCTTCAGATTCTTCCGCTGCTTCCTCTTCGCTGTCGTTTTCTTCGGTTACTTCTTCTTCCGTTGTCTCTTCTTCAGTTACTGTTTCTTCACTGGATTCAGATTCTAAAAATTGCTCTTCCATACCTGCTGTTAGCTCTTCACATGGTAGACCATCTTTATCTCGATCTAGCCCCTCTGGATCGTTATCTTTACTATGACCATTAGAATCCCAAAATTCCCATACCTCTTCTCCCGTTTCGAAATCACCACAGTTCTTATCTTCTGCTTGTACTGCGCTCATTCCGCCAAGACTGATCAATGCTACACTAGCTAATCCTACTAACCATTTTCTAATCATTTTCCGTATCTCCCCTTTTTATGAAATAAGTACCATATTACTGAATGAAGTATGACATATACTAGCAATTAATTCAAGAATATTCTGAAAAATCTTATAATTTGTGATTTTAATTTTAATAAATTGCGAGAGTTTATTTATTGGAAAAATAGAAAGAACGTTTCATAAGTGTTTCATTGCTAACTTTAACCAAATATTAAAGCTGAAAAAATTGGAGACATATTGTAAGATCAAGTAACTGTCGGAAAATTAATTCAAACATGATTACAAAATAAAAACCCACCAATAATGGTGGGTTCTATAAATAACATGATTGAGAAATATTGTAATTCTATGTTAGCTGACGAGCTAATAAATTTAACGGTTAAAAAGTCTTGTTTAATGCTTTATTTGCCAAGTTAATATCGTTTTGCAGTAATTGCTCTAAATTGTAAGACGGGTAATAGCTTTTTTCATACATGTAGTTAAATACTTTGGCATGGGTATCAATGGCACGGATCAATTGCTGTTTAAGAACCTTTCTAACTGCAGGTGTTGCTGTTTCAGTTATGGCAATAGCATAATTCCTTACTCCTGTTTTAAATAATACTAATAAATCCCCAGCATAGAAGGGTGTTTCAGCGTTACGAAATTCATCATCATCATCGTCTGATCTCGGTGCCAGGGGATAGAATTCGAGAAGTTCACGGATATTTGTACTTAAGCCATTTATAGCGTGTGTGTACAATTCTTTTAGAGCAGGATCAGTAACTTCAGGGTAAGCTTTCTTTAGCTTCATAAGTCCAATTGATTGAAAAGCTGTTAGTTCATGAATTTCCAATGTTTCATGCCATGCAAGATGATCGGGATAATAATTTTCCATATCTTTTCCTCCTCAGAAAATATTCTTAATAAACTATTCGAAGAAGGGGAAATGGGAATTTGTCTCATAAAACTCCGTTTACAAGACGGGTTTTTAATCTGTAAAACTTGTTCTAGTGTTTCATCTAAACTGTATGGAATAATAGGTCGAAATTAAGGCATAGTAAGAATAGTTAACTTGCTATGACTATGGATATTAGGGTTTTCGATAGATGTTAGTTCAAGATTTATTATTGGGATGACTGTTCTTAAGGAGTTGATTACATAAGATGCCATTTTCGAAAGAAAAAGGGGAACCTTCTATTTACTATGAAACATACCGCCGCCGGGTGTGGGACATTTGACGTTTCGTTATCAAGTTAGTTTAATGGATGAATGTCAGATCATCACTTTTGATATACGAGGCGATGGGCGAAGTGGGAGAACCTCTATACCGATGGCAATGGAGCAACTAGCTTATGACGTAAAACGGGTTTTAGATGCCAATCATGTAGGTAAAGCAGTTATTTGTGGCTATTCAAACGGTGCAAGTATCGTCCAGGAATTTGCCATTAACTACCCAGAACGGACGGCAGGTTTAATTCTTATTGGTGGGTTTTATGCTGTAAGAAGCTTTTTATTGGAAAAGGAGTATCAAATAGGAATATGGGCTGCCAAAAACATTAAGACAATCTTGGCAGCGGGGCTTGCGAAAAACCATTTTACCAATAAGCAAGCAGCGGATGAACTATTTAATGAAATTATACGATCAGATTCAAAAATGTTAGCAGCTCAATATCATGTTGGCCTACATTACAGCAGTACAGATCGGCTTCACCAAATAAAAGCACCATTACTATTAATTTACGGTGCCAAGGATTACTACATACAGTCCTATCAATATCTTTTTCGGAAGTTGATCCCTAAAACAGAGGTTGCATATGTCCATAAGATGAAACATCAAGTTCCAACTAAGTCTTCCCATGAATGTAACGCTTTAATTAGAGAATGGATGAGACGGACAAAGTTGATTGCATCTCATTAAAATAGCTGTGAATTAGAGACCGTACCTGCGGAAAGCGGATTCGGGTCTTGTGTTCGAAAGCAAACACCGAGCTTAAAAACTAATAATTTTATAAATATCTTATAACAAAAAACCAGACGTGCAGGAATCTACATGTCTGGTTTATTAATGCTTGTTTCTATATAATTTTTATCTAATTTGTCCGTTTCCGGAAATGCATAGTTTTGTTGTTGTTAAAGCAGGTAACCCCATTGGTCCACGAGCATGCAGTTTTTGCGTGGAAATCCCGATTTCAGCTCCATAGCCTAATGCACTTCCATCCGTAAATCGAGTGGATGCATTATGGTAAACTGCGGCAGCATCAACTTCCTGGATAAACTGATCTGCTGCTGTTTGATTCTCTGTAATAATAGCCTCGGAGTGTTTAGTTCCATACTTTTCTATATGAGCAATGGCTTCTTCTATATCATCAACAATTTTTACTGCGAGATCTAAACTTAAATATTCATCTGTCCAATCTTTTTCTTCCGCGACTAACGAGTCAGGTATCATCTTCACTGCTTCTTCATCGCCGTGTACAGTAATATTATAGTCTTTTAGCATGGCAATAAGGACTTCTTTATTGTTAGTAAACCAGTCTTTGTGCAGGAGTACCGTCTCTAGAGCATTACATACTGCTGGACGATCAGTCTTCGCGTTAGCAATTATATTTAAAGCCTTTTCTACATCGGCTTCTTTATCTACATAAACATGTACATTACCAACACCCGTTTCAAGAACAGGAATCGTCGCCTTTTGGACAACGGTTTCAATTAATGAAGCGCCTCCCCTTGGAATGAGAACATCAATATATTGTTTTAATGTAAATAGTTTTTCTGTAGCGCTTCTGTCTGTACTTGCGATAAATTGTACTGCGTCCACTGGTATTTTTGTTTTCTTGAGGGCACTATGAATGACAGAAACAATTGCTTTGTTTGAATACAAAGCGGAAGAACCACCTTTTAAGACGATGGCATTACCTGATTTTAATGCGAGTCCAGTTGCATCAACTGTTACATTGGGTCTTGCTTCATAAATCATTCCGATTACACCAAGTGAAACTGTTTTTTTCTTTACATTCAGTCCATTGTCTAACGTCCATTCAGAGAGAATGTCACCAACGGGGTCTTTTAAATTTACAACCTCTCGCAGGCCATCAGCAAAGTCCTTCACTCGTTCTTTCGTTAGAAGTAGTCGGTCCATATATGCCTGATCGAAGTTTTTCTCTTTGCCTTTAGCTAGATCCTTTTGATTTGCCTCTAATATAAACGAACTATTCTTTTCTAATTCATCTGCAATAATAAGTAAGGCTTCATTTTTATCAGTTGTTGAAAGTATACTTAGTGTTTTTCCCGCTTTTTGTGCTTTTCTAGCTTGGTCTTCCACATCTATTGTAGTGATATTATTTGTATCCAAAAGTAATCGCTCCTTTTTTAAAAGAATTTATAAAATTACTGCAATGTAGTTTTTCTTAACAGAAAGTATAAGGCGAAAGATCACGCTGTATTTAACAAAAGACGCTACGCGTTTTTTTAAGTGGGTGTTGGTAGGTTTGTATTGTGACAAACCAAGTCATTTTGACTAATGGCTTCACTCTTTGTAACTTTTATATACTCAGGTATATCTTTTAGTTTGAACCTTTTAATCTCACGCAATTGAGCTGCTGAGTAATTGATGACCCCGCGTCCAACTTCCATTCCTTGCATATCAGATATGACCACAACATCTCCACAGTCAAATGTGCCACTAACTTCCCGAACACCTTGCGGAAGTAAATGACTTTGTTCTTCCGTGATAGCTATACGTGCGCCTTCATCAATGGTGACTTCCCCTTTTGGACCTGAATTAAAAGCAATCCAATGTTTTCGGACATTTAAGTCGTCTTGGTCTGCATTAGGTTTGAAGTACGTTCCTCTAGCTTGGCGGTTAACAGCTTCAAAAAGGATGTTAGGTCGATTTGCATCGCCTATAAACGTCTCAATTCCGGCAGCCAATGAAATTTTTGCAGCTTCAATTTTAGAGTTCATTCCACCGGTCCCGACATCACTAGCGGATTCGCCAGCTGCCTCTTCAATCTCTGGTGTAATGTCATGAACAACCTTTAAAAGCTTTGCGTTTGGATTCGTGTGAGGATTATCGTCATATAGGCCATCAATGTCAGATAAAATAATCAGCTGGTCTGCATCCACCAGTCCGGCTACCTTAGCTGATAATGTATCATTATCACCGAATTTTAATTGCTTAATGGTAATCGTATCATTTTCATTAACGATAGGTACGACTCCTCGTTCAAGAAGTACTTGGATCGTATTTCGAGCGTTCATATAGCGCTTCTGGTCTAAAAAGTCGCTTCTAGTTATTAGAATTTGTGAAGCAACATATCCATGAGAGCCGAATCTTTCTGAATAAGCTTCCATCAATAAGCATTGACCGATAGAAGCAGCAGCTTGTTTCTCTGCTAAGTGGTTAGGACGTTCTATAAACCCAAGCTTACGATACCCTGCCGCAACAGCTCCGGATGAAACCAAAACAACTTCGTGACCATCATCTTTAATTTGAGCAATTTCATCTACTAAGCGCACTAATTTCCGATAACTAATGGCACCGTTTCGACTAGTTAATGAACTACTTCCAATTTTAACAACTATACGCTTTGTTTCTTGATTTCCTGCCAATTTATTTCACTCCATTTTTTTAATCCGTCATCAGCTGACTGTGCTTACGGATATTGTTGACACGTTTAGGCGTTTTAATAGATACGCCTCTTTTTGCCGATAAATCACATGAAAAATACCTTTTCATATAGATTATAAAATGCACTAATCTATTAATGTTAGTTCAGTTTCACCTTTATTACAACCCTATGTATGTATCCGAACTTAAAGAGAGGAATAGGAAATGGAAGTAAATGAAAGTATGAATGTTGTTTTGAGCACAATGAAAACCCTTTAATTGTTTTCGGTTAAAATTTAGAATTGTTTTCTTCATAGAATACTTTTTTTTGGAGCAACTCCAGCGCACGCTCGATTTCCTTTAGTTCTTCTTCGGATATATTCTCTATACGCGTGTTAAATTGAGATTCAATACGTTGAAAGGCTTCGTTCATCATTGCTTCTCCTTTTGGGGTAAGTGAATAGAAGAGATATGTATAGAGATCCTGAACTTACAGAATATAGAGAGCAACTTACCTGGGCTGATAAAATTGTTTTTGTATATCCGATTTGGTGGGGAAGACCTCCGGCTATGCTACTAGGATATATAGACAAGATGTTTGCGTCTGGGTTTGCATACAAGGACAATGGAGGGCTTTTGCCGGAAGGGCTTCTGAAGGGTAAATCAATCGTTTGTGTTTCCAGCATGAAGGGACCAACCCTTTATCCGATGTTATGGTTAAGTAATGCTCACAAAGTGTTAATGCGAAAAGCCCTTTTAAATTATGTAGGCATCAAGAGAGTAAAGTTTTTTGAATTTGGCAGTATGGAGAGTGTGCGTGGAAAGCAAAAACAAAAGCTCGAAAAAATATATCGCTATTTCAAAACTGTCAGTGTTTAATGTTTAAGACTAAGAAGTTTGAACAGGGAAGTACTCGAAGCTGCTGAAGAAGGAGGTGTTCCTCGCGTGTCACCGCCCCTCACATCTTCGAGCATCCCCGTAAAAACAATCATTTACTATAATGTAAAACTAGTGAGACAGCCCACCTTTAATGTGATGGCTAATGGGCTGGCCATTACTTAATTCCCTTCACCTAAATCCGGTTTCCATCCATCAAGTACATTTTCTACACTGTATTTAGCGGCTTCTTCATCGCTAAGCTGTCGACGTTGTTCATTCACAACAGCTCCTGGTCCTTCATTTTGGTATTCATATAACCTTGCATTTTCCGGTTTGAACCCTCCCATTTTCAGTCCAACCTTCTGTTTTGATATGTTCACCAAGATTGCTTGTTTTAAATACGACATTTGCAATTGCACTTGGGTTACTACTTGGTTGCCAAGGTCGTCCAAGATAAACAGTATTGGCAGGGGCATCACTTGTTAACTCACTGTCCAAAAACAAAAACCCGTAAGGCTGATCAACTAGCGTACTTGCCGCTGTGATGTAACCATTATTTGAATCAGAACCCCTGTCTAGAGAATGGATAGTACTATTATCAAACACTGCACGAGCAGCTCCGAAAATAAAATCAACATCACCCTCAATATAGCTATTATAATAGTACTGTGTACCCGAGTGAGCCAGGAGAGTATCCTGATTGCCGAGGAAACGAACATTATTAAAAATCATTCTTTCGCCACTAGCGTTAACAGCAACTGCTTGTTTACCATTAACATCTGTTGATGCTTCATCAAAAGCATTTTCAAAAGTAAGGTTTTCTGCTTTGAAATCATCTGCTCGCAAAAATGCTGTAGCACTTCCAGATGTACCTATTGTTCCACCCACACCATTATCTTTTCCCGCGTAATTATCATACGTAATAATTGTTTTCTCTGCATTTTCTCCAATTAATGAAATATTGGCTTTGTCCGCAGGAATATCAAGTACTTCTTTATAGACCCCATTCTTAATTAGAATCTCTACTTCTTGATTATTGTTGTCCGGAACTGCATTAATCGCATCCTGAACTTTTTCGTAATCTCCACTTCCATCTTGTGCTACTATGAGCTTGCTTTCTATTTGGTTAAGTTGTTTAGAGTAATCTTCCATCTTTTCTACTTGTCCTTCAACTAATGTTTTACCCATGTCATCTTGAGATTGTGTATCCACTATACGAGCATACACGTTGCCTTCAAAATAACCTGTCATTTTAGCCGTTTCTAATAGTTGTGTAGCATAACTTCCGCCCCACTGATACCCATTTCTTCTTTCTTCCTCAATCTCCTTGATATCATGTTTAATAACACCATCACGTCCGGAGAAAATCGGTTTATTCGTACCAATTTCATAAAATCTATACCATGTATCAGTGCCGGCGTGCTCGACAAAGTATTCTCCGTTATCAGTTCCGCCGCTAACATAGCGAGTATTTTCCAGTTTACTTTCATCGAACCACTGTAGAGCACCTGTTATGGCATTTCTAATTTCTTCTGTTTGATTTTGTCGAGACATGAGGAATCGGACAATACCGATAGACTCACTTCCAGAAATCGATGGGTGTTCATAAGAACGAGCTTGAACAGGTTCATATGTGACCGGATCATGTTGTGCACCCCACGCCGTAAGGACACCATCAACCTCTATTTGAGCTTCTAATATATAATCAGTCGCCTGTTGCATGGAAGTCTCTACGATCTCATAATATTTATCATCTATCACACCAGAATGAAACGGGTATTCTTTATCTAAAATATTATCGAATGTATTCAAGACACGAATCATTGCTTCATCATTGAAGGTCACCATATCCGAGTAATTTCCGCGTCTTGGAAATACTTGTGCAAATCCGCCTGTTTCATATTGCAGATCCATTAGGAAATCAATTCCGTCTAAAACACTTTCCTTATAGCGTTCATCTTTTGTCTCCGCATAGACTTCCGATAAGAAATGTATTTCTTTGATTGTTGCATCATTATCAATCGTACCAAGTTCTACACCATCACCGTTTATCCATGCAGATCTTGACTCTTCACCATCCCAAGCATGACTATAGTCAATTGCTTTTGACCAGCCACCGTGTTCCATTTGCCACGTTAACATATTATCAGCTTGTTTGATGGCTTCCTCCAGGTCGCCGCTAAATTGCTGAGGTTCTTTTTCTACAATAAACTTATCACCAGATAATTCGTCCATACTTTCCAAAATTAGTACTGTATTCCCGAATGTATCCATACCATGGGCACCTTTAGCTATCCGAAGATTTCTATCCAACAAGGGAGAAAGACTTTCCCAACTTCCCCTTGGGACCGAAATAGCTACATCGCTAAAATCAAATGTTTCAAACGTTCCATTAAACGTTAATGCTATTAGATTACTAGTTAATGCATCGACACGTGCGATATTAACGTCATTAGTAGACTTATCAGATTTATCCACTAACTTTTGAACCAGTTGTTGCGCTTCCTTCCAAGTCATGTTTGATTTAATACCAAAATTATGATCACTGTTTGGATTCATGATCCCTTGACCAGCTAATTTCCCCAACATGTTTGAATCCTCATCATCCTCTGACACCATATCCATTAAATCACCGATAATTAAGGCCATTTTATCTTTATCTAGTGTTTGATTTGGTTGTAATTCCTGCCAAAGAAAATCTGGGACATATTGATGCGCCTCTGCTACTTCTGCCACATAAATTCCCCAGTCTTCAGCAGCAATGTTACCAATATCCTGTCTAGATTCCATATTTTCATAGATTTCTTTGTCATTAAATCCAAACGAATTATTAATTAATGCCATAAATTCTAAAGCAGTCACTGGTTGATCCTGCTTTTCTTCTATATTGTCTAATATACCTAATTGATTTAACTTTTTCATTGTGACACCATCAACAACTTCGGATAATTCTACTTCCTCTGTTATAACAGGGGCAAGTACATTATCTGTCTCCATAAGGTTGTGAATGCGAAGATGGTCTATATTACCGCCACCTTCTGCTCCAGTTGCAGTTAAGCGAATAATATTTTCACCTTTTTCTAAAGGAGCACGTAATGATTGATTGCTCCAGCCTGCCCAATCTCCCGTTGGAGGAAATTGTAATTCTTCTATGATCGTTCCATTGATACTAACTTCTGCAGGTCTTTCACTGCCACCCGCATGTGCATAACGAAAATCCAAATTATACTCTCCAGATGCAGGGAGATTAACGGTCCACTCAAGATAGCCGCCAGGTATATTCGGATTATAATCCGCAAAACCCGTTCCAGTAAAACCAAGGTGTTTGTTATCAATAACTACCCCTTCATTATTGGTATCCTCGGCTTCACTAGTGATATCTATCATTCTGTACACTGCTAAGTGATCAATATTAGCACCACCATTTTCAGCTGTTGCAGTTAGCCGAATTGTGTGTTCACCTGCCGTTAATTCTGTGGTTTTTGTGACATATATATAATCATCAAAATCTCCACTTTGCGGAAAATTTAACTGTTCCTCGACAATGTTTCCATCCACTTGAAGCTCTGCGTGACGATTGTCTGTTTTACCATGTGCGTAACGAAAAGCTAATACATATTTTGCTTCTTCCTCTACATCAATTGTCCAGTCAATATAGCCGCCGGGTTCGTTCGGTTTATAATCAACAAAGCCATCTCCAGTATAGCCAAGGTGCTGATTATCAATGATAAAGCCGTCTCCACTTGCATTTTCCGCCTCATAGATCTGACTTTGGGATGGTGCTTCCTCAGCACTAACATACCCTGTAGTCGAAAAGACACTAGCAAAAATGATAAAAGATCCCAACATAATTCTACTTCTACACCATTGCTTTTGTAATGATTTCCTCATATTTTCCCCTTTCAAAAAAGTATTTTATATACGTTTTAACTATTGTGAATATTAAAATGTCACTCCTCCTGTTTTGTGAAATGCTTATATCTATATCATAGCAATAGTCTGTTTACATATTTTGTTGCCTTACATTGATAACGCTTACATTTTTAGTGTATTTAGATTGGTTATTCTATATTGATTAGGAGATTCACCTGTTAGTTTTTTAAAGACTCTCCATAAATGAATATTATTTGAATAACCTACTTTTTTTGCTATTAGATTGATCTTCATATTGGATTCGATTAGTAGTCTCTTGGCTTCATTCACTCGAACTGCATTCAAATAAACAATTAAACTACAACCAGTAGTTTTTTTAAATAACCTGCTAATATATTGTTCATTTAAATGAAAATGGTGTGACAATAAATTAAGTGAGATGGCACTTTCATAATGATCATGAATGAACTTAATCACGTCAGTTATCTCGTTTTTATTTGGATTCTGTTGTTGATGAAGTTCAGTAATTGTTTTATGCTTTTCTTCCAATAATCTTGTGCTTTCTACAAGAAGTTGCGTTAAAAGAGAACGAATATATGTATCTTTATCTTTTTGATTCTTATAGTATTCATTGATCTGGCTTTTTATAATGTTATAAATCAATGTTTTCTTATTTTCAGAGACTGGGATAACATGAGGACCATCTTCAAAAAGTTGCTTGATTAAGTGGTGTTCATTAAAACTTATGAAACTCTCTCGAAAGTTGATGACAAAGCGTTCATACAACTCATTATTCATTACCAATGTTTTGTGCAAGACATTTTTATTAATAAAAACAAGGTGATCTTTCCTAACAATATACTCCTTACCATTAATCAAATAAATACGCTCTCCTTTAAATAAATAAAATATCTCATAATCTTGGTGCATGTGGTGAGTAGTCATGGAAGAATTGTATCCACTAGAATAATTAATATAATATGATTGTTCACGTAAAGAAACACTTACTTCTTGTACCACCTAACATCCCTCCAATCACAATAAACATATTTTACCATGCAAAACCAGCTTACCTTTGCATTGTACGGAGAAATAAGACAATCCTACTACTTTTTGAGGGGAGGATGGATAAATTTATGCGACTAAACCAGTTGAATCATTAGCTGTTGAAGTTATTCTAAAGTGGGAAAGCGTTCAAATATTATTTTCAAGCAGGTTAAATACTTTCGAGGAATAGTACAGTTTTTTTTAGAGTTGACAGCTCTCTTTACGCTACACTCAATTCAGGGTGCTACTCGGGGTGGCGAAAGCTTATGCTGTATTTAACAAAAGACGCTATGCGTTTTTCTTATTAGAAAGTGGCTTGAGTGAAAGTATGAGAGGGGAACGAAAGGATATTTATATTAGATCGGTGTCATATTAAACCTAGTTATAGTAAAGATGCATAACCTTCATTTTTAAATCAAAGGTTTTCAATTATGTAAATAAAAGGAGTAGAATTATGCTATTTCGAATAATAAGGAAGAAGAGCGAGATTTTCATGACATGTACAATCACTATAGGTCTCATAATGTTTTTCTTTTTCAGTAGTAAATTTGTTTTTGCAGATTTTATTCCACCGGGGCAAAAAGATAATGGACAACAGACTGCCACTAAATTAGTAGATGTTGCATCAATTGATGAAGTAATAAGAGCAATGACACTAGAAGAAAAGGCAAAAATGGTTGTCGGTAGTGGTATGCCTGGAATGTTTGGAAATCCCAAAGCAGAAGTGGCGGGTGCTGTGGGAGTCACACACGCAATTCCCAGGTTAGGAATTCCAGTATTATTATTTGCCGACGGTCCAGCTGGGTTAAGGATAAGTCCAATTAGAGAAGATGAAACAGATACATATTATTCAACGGCATTTCCAATAGAGACTGCATTGGCCTCAACATGGGATAAGAAAATGGTTGAAGCTATTGGTGTTGCCATAGGTAATGAAGTAAAAGACTACGGGCTTGATATTCTCTTAGCACCCGCACTGAATCTTCATCGTAATCCTTTAGGTGGAAGGAACTTTGAATATTTTTCAGAAGACCCTCTATTAACGGGAGAAATGGGGACTTCTTATGTGAATGGAGTCCAATCTAACGATGTTGGAGCAACCGTTAAGCACTTTGTTGCTAATAACCAAGAAACAAACAGGATGAAAATTGATACCATCGTATCACAAAGGGCCTTACGAGAATTGTATCTAAAAGGTTTTGAAATAGCAGTAAAAGAAGCGAATCCTTGGGCAGTAATGAGTGCATATAATCAGCTTAATGGAATTTATACGTCTCAAAATGAAGAATTGTTGACAACCGTGTTAAGAGAGGACTGGAATTTTAATGGTTTTGTGATGACGGATTGGTTTGCTGGCGTTGACCCGATTGAACAAATGAGAGCGGGAAACGACCTCATTATGCCAGGAGAACAACAACATATTGCTAAAATTACAGATGCTGTGAAAAATGGATTGCTTGATGAAGATATTCTTGACAGGAATATTAAACACATTCTGAAAATTGTAATTAAAACACCAAGTTTCAAGGGGGATCA
>NZ_JBIMEV010000033.1:0-49179 GCF_051262595.1 Salipaludibacillus sp. CF4.18 | reverse complement strand
AAAGAAGCAAATGCAGTACTTGAAAAATACCTAGGAAACTTCTCAGAAGGTCCGATGTTTGGAATGATGAAAACGATGAAAATCAATACGCTTGCTACCATAGCGGAAGACGTATTTACTGAACAAATGATCTATCGCCTAAATAGAGAGTTAACAAAAATTAAAAAGTAATAGATAATTGAACACCTCGTATCGTGATCGATAAGAGGTGTTTCATTAATCATTAATTGCAAAAATATTTTCGGAAACTTTGTTTTTTTATCGACATGCTTGCAGAAACACGGTCTTTTTCCGAGAGAAGTGAGTCGGCAGACGAACCAAAAAATAATAGGCGAATCTGAATTCTAAGGAACATATAATGAAAATGCATGGTGTGATATTCGAGAAACAAAAAAGATAATATATTTAACCGAAGTGTATAATCAAAGGATACTATGTACGATTATCGCATTGTATAAAGAACCACCACCCCGGCTTAAGGCAGGTTGGTGGAGTATTAGAATCATCCGATAATAAGGCGTTGAAGGATGTGTCAGTTTAATGGGGACGATTAATGAACAATCTCTAGTTTCTTTAATGATTATTGCAATCGGTTATATTGTGAAACGAACAGGTTTAGTGACAAAAAAGAGGGTCAAACATTAAATAAACTTATACTCAATATTACCTTACCAGCGCTTATACTAGTAACGATTTCAGAGATGACGATAGAACCAAAACTCCTGTGGTTGTCATTGATTTGTATTGTTTATGGAGTGATTTTATTATTTTTTACAAAGACAATATTCAAAAGAGAAGTTCGACCGAATCAAGGGATATTTGTCATCTCGTTGCTAGGATTCAATATCGGTTTATTTGCTTATCCATTTGTTGAAACAATTTGGGGAACGAAAGGACTAAAGTATATTGCATTTTTTGATATGGGTAATGCTTTTCTTGTTTTTGGACTTGCCTACATCGCAGCTGTAATGTACGCGCCAGGGAACAAACAAGTCGACTTTCGCTATATTGCTATGAAACTAGCAATATTTTCCGCTATTGACCTACATTGCTGCATTAATGATAAGTTTCTTTCATATTTTATTACCGAGCTTAAGCATTCAAGTGTTGGATGCGGTTGGCATCAGCCAATAGGTTCTCATATTATTTTTACTAGGAATATATTTAGAGTTTCATTTAGAGAAGGCCTTGTGGAAGCCGTTTATTAAAGTAATCGTAATTAAATATGGCGTGGGACTAGCTGCAGGAATTATCTTATTTTTTGTTTTACCATTTGATGATATGTTTCGTGCGACCGTATTACTTGGGTTAGTTCTTCCAACAGGAATGGCTGTCATTCCTTACGCTGTTCAAAATCAATTGAATGATAAACTCGCGGGAGGGATTGTTAATTTAAAAAATATTATAAGCTTTATATTTATGTGGGTGATCTTTCTTGTACTGACTTAAGACGTAATGTAAAGAGTGGAGATTACTTCATCATCCCTTCTACTGTAGATGTAATTAGTAGTAACCATCTCTAATTGTATCGAAGACGTCAAAAGCCTGAGTAAATCTAGTTTCTTATTCCTGAATTATTCATACTTCCTAGTTCAATTATGAATATATCCGAAATCATACATTGTCTTTTTTTTCCATTGGGAAAAACCTGATGATTTCGCTACTTTTTGTTGTTTTCTATAAGGACTGCTTAAAATAGTTGAATTTTTGGGCAGAGTACTCGCTTGGTCGCACACTGAGTTTTTAAAAGCTGAGTTCAGGGTGGTTTACTCTCGCTGTAGGGTAGTTCTCCATCGTTCCTCTTTTCTGATAAGTAAGGACGATATCTTTAGGAGAAAGTGCATCTACCAAATTAGTCACAATAAAGGAGTGAATATAAAATAATTCCCCTGTAGGTCTTACGGATTTGATAATCACTTTTCTAGGCTTAGACCAGGATCTCGCTTGGCAGATTGTTTCTTCGAAATAACATAATAAACTGATTCCTTTTCACACAGTCATACAAAGCCGGAATGGCAAAACCGCTGTCTCCTCGAATGAAAGGGGGGAGTCTCTGGGAACTTTTCGTTGTAATGTTCCAAGAGAGGTTTTATAAACTCTATTACACCATTGGAGGTATACACGTTTCCAGGACGTAGCTCCATTTTGAGAAAGTCCCGGTTATGCCATCAAAAGCAACTAGTGGATGGAAGCCAACTGTTCCATAATGGGCATTATAAGCCGTGAATTCTTGATCCTCATATGTATCGGAATGCGTAGAATCCAAATCAGAGATAAGTGCCTTTGACTCTCTGAATTGATGGATGTTGTCTATAAGTTACTGATAGGCTTGATTTAATAGTTCGAGCGTTTGATGATCAAACCGTCTGAAATAACGGGACAGACTAGGTTGAGAAGCTAACGCATTAGTGCCAATGATTTGTGTGAATACTGGATCTTTTGCCAATTGATCTGCGGCGTCATCTTCGGAATAACCAGCAATCATTTGATACATATTTTGACGAAGCAAATTGTCATTTGAATGAAAATAGAAAAGCTTTTTGTCTTTTAGCTAGCGTTTTTGAAAAAACAATTTTTTCATCGAATCCCCTAAAATAAACTCACCCGTGTCAGAGGAAAGGGAACCCCCATTAGTAGATAATTTAACCTGATGATTTAAATCGAGCGCTAATTGCGGTAAAGTAGCCATTATAAGAATCCTTTCTGTTCGTTATTTGTTAGCACTTAACCCTATCAGAAATGGATTCTTTTTTCATTAGTTGATAACTAGTCGAAATCAACTAATTGCTTGTTCGCATTGCATTAGTGAGTAATCAAAGCTTTACTATGAATAATTCAGGTGAATGAAATAGAGTGTACTTCTAAAAAATATTAGAGCTAAAAAGAGCTATGAAAAAGTTTATATCAACTTTTTCATAGCTCTTTAAATAGGTACTCACCTTAGAAGGAAAGATATAGAAATGATGACAACGGCAATATAAAATACAATCTCAAACCAAGGTTTCATTCGACTGTTCAGCAAGTTAATAGCCTTATAACCACATCTGGCAATGACTATTAGCCAAGCAATTTGAATAATGATTGTTGGAATCATGACATCCCTCCATAAAGTAAGTCAATTCTTTCTATACTTATGCAGAAACCAACATTACAGAACGGACAATCTATAAAATAGTTCGAAGGGATTGTTAAATCAGAATGCAATCAAAAAGAATTTCCGCTTTATTAGGATTGACAAGATATAAATGCCGGTTTATCATAAAATAACAACGTTGTCAATCAAATATGATCATTGAAGTAGTACATGTGAACAAAATCTATAAAATGCTAGCTGCTTGCTGAGTTTTCCAATGATATGTGTGCAGAAGGGGAGTTAATTAATGGGAAATGTACGGATTGGCATTATTGGTTTCGGATCAATAGGTACTAAACATGCAGCTTACATACAAGAGAAACATATTAAGGGAGCAACACTAACCGCTATCTTAGTGAAAAGAGTGGAGCAGGCAAAGACTTTTGGAGAAAAATCAGGTGCAAAGATCAAAGTGTTTACAGATGAAGATGCTTTTTTCAATTCAGGTATAGTAGATGCAGTAATTATAGCAACACCACATTATTTTCACTCCGACTTAGCGATTAAAGCATTTGAACATGGGCTCCATGTATTATGTGAAAAACCAGCAGGCGTATATACGAAACAAGTACGAGAAATGAATGAAGCATCCAAGAAAAGCGAAAAAATCTTTTCGATGATGTTTAACCAACGGACAAATCCGCTTTATCAGAAAGTGAAAGATTTAATTCAATCGGGAGATTTAGGAGAAATCCGCAGAATAAACTGGATCATTACAAATTCTTATCGGTCTCAAAGTTATTATGACTCGGCTAGCTGGCGTGCAACTTGGGATGGAGATGGCGGTGGTGTCTTAATCAATCAGTGTTCACATCAGCTTGATTTATGGCAATGGGTGACTGGAATGATGCCATCTCGTTTAAGAGCTTTTTGTCACTTCGGTAAGTATCGAAATATTGAAGTTGAAGATGATGTCACAGCATATTTAGAGTACGAGAATGGGGCAACAGGTGTTTTTATTTCAACAACCGGAGAGGCACCAGGTACGAATCGGTTAGAAATTTCCGGTGATCAAGGAAAAATTGTAGTAGAAAATGGAGGATTAACTTTTTGGAGACTCCGTATTCCAGAACCTGAATTTAATCTTGAATTCAAAGGAGGGTTTGGTGAACCAGAGTATTGGAAGATAGATGTACCAGTCGGTGGCACATCAACTGGACATCCAGGAATCATACAAAACTTTGTCGATGCAATTACTATGGATTCAGCCTTATTATCACCTGGTGAAGAAGGTATTCAAAGCCTTGCACTGTCCAATGCCATGCAACTATCAACATGGTTGGATAATTGGATAGAGTTTCCTATCGATGAAAATTTATATTATGAGAAATTACAGGAGAAAATAGTGAATTCTGCAAGATAATAATTATATTTAACAAAGGCATCCTTCTATTCTTAGTAATAGTAGAAGGATGCCTTTGTTGGATAAGGGGACTATTAAATCGACATTCACTTAAGAAAAACGGCATAGCCGTCTTTTATTAAATACAGCGTCAGCTTCCACCGCCATCTTGGGTTTCCCTTGACACGTGCGGTGTGAAGGTAGCTGCCAATTTTATAAATTCTTATCACTTAAATAAAAAACCGTGACTTAGTAAAGCAGTCACAGTTCCTAAAACTCATATATATTTTTTAGCTACATAAGGAGAGGTCATTGCTGAAAGCAGTGCTCCATAAGAAAGGTTGAAGTCAACTTCATCTCCCACTTCCAAACGGACCTCTTTTGGGTTAAGCAAGGTATGGTCACTGCTTGATCCCAGGACCTCCAGATTTAGCTTAGGTTCCAATCCTGAAACAAGTACATCCTGCGAACCGACGCCAAGAATGGTTCTTTTCATTGGTCCTTGATCTGTAAATTGGGGATGGTTCCCGAACGCATCCTGTCCAATCTCTCCGTATGGCAACGATGGTTTTAGTTTAGACTCGATAACTTCGGCAACGAATGTAAATGCATCTGTATATAACCCTGGAATAGCACTGCGGTCAAGGGTTTCGCAGCCTAAGTAGATAGATTCACCGATTCTTAAATTCGTAATATTACCAGTATCTTCGGTGTTCATAAACCAATTGTAATTAGCTGAATTACCACCTGAAATACAAGAAAGTGGAATGTCGTATGTTCTCCTGATAATGTCCGCCAGTGAGGATAATTCAGCTAACTTATCTGTACTTGGTTTGACACCTCCGAAACAGGCAAAGTTAGCTCCTATACCTCTGATTTTAACTCCCGGAAGCGTTAATACTTCTTGAATCACCTCATCGAGATCAGCTGGCATAATCCCCTCCCGTAAATCGCCCATTTCAATCATTAGGATAATTTCATGGACGGAGAGAGAATGGGCAGCTGCTTCAGAAAGCTTTTTAATAACTTCTAGCTCGGTGTTCATGCTAATATTAGCATATTGAACTACCGAATTTATTTCACTTAAAGCTGGCGTCCTTAATAAAACAAATTCTGCTTTAATGTTAGCCTCGTTCATTTTTTGTAAGTTTGCCAATTTGGTGTCTGCAATAAGTCGAATTCCTTTATCAACCATTAGCTTAGCAATAGCTGGACTTCCACAAACACCTTTTGTAACACCCATAATATCGAGTCCCTTAGTTCCATATAAATGGATGAGTTTATCTATATTATGAGCAATTTTAAGAAGGTTGATTTCAACTCTGGGCGTACCAGAATTGATCAATTATAAAGTGCTTTTTTCTGCTTATTTTTCAAATCAGGATAAGTTTCAAAAATAGATTCAATGAGTTTACCACAACCATGCTTTAGCACATCGGAAGTAGAGAGTTTAAGATCACGTTCGTATTCTGTTACCGCATCCTGTATCTCTTCATCTGACATATTCTCATGATTAATCGTTATCGCGATAACTTTTGCTTGTGAAAAGCCTTCAATAAGTTCGATTTCACTTTCAATGGAAGGCATTGGCATATATTCAAAATCACCTAGATTTTTTCGTTTTGGCGGATGCTGAATAATAACTGAACCAGGTCTTGATCCTCTTATAATTCCACATGAACTTATATATGCAGGATGACTTAGTGCTCCTTGACCCTCCACAATAATGATGTCAGGCTCTTCATTTTCATAAGCTCTTAAAACTTGATTCTCAATCTCTCCGGTCATAAATTGAGACGGTATCGCATCAATCGCTACTCCGTATTTTGCACCTTGAATAAGTCCCGTTTGTCCAGTTGCAACAAAGGCAACGTTCAAGCCCATATCTAATAAAGCCTCTTCAAGCAGTACGGATGTTGTTCTTTTTCCTACGGCACTATCTGTGCCTAAAACAGCTACGATCGGTGTTCTTACATCTAATATTCTTCCTGAAAAAAGATGCATGTCTTTTTTAGCAGGCGGTTTTCTAACATCATTTATGCGAACATTACATTTCTCAGCGTGATTCATAAATTCTTCGTCATCCGTTAAGAATTCATGCAAAGGATTTACGATATGCAATCCATTTTCCATTGCTTGAAACACAATGTTTCTTTCCTCATTTTTTAGAAGTCCTTCAGAAGGAGCAAGTCCGAATACGAATTGATCAGGAATCCTTGGCAAGTTTTCGAAAGCGCTATCAAGATTCTCAAATATAGGAATACCATTCTTAACATTCTCCAGATACTCTCCAGCATCCATACCAGCTTTAGTACTATCAATCACACCGGCAATCTTGTAATTCCTAGAGCTTCTAACTAGCCCGTTTGCAGTTTTCCCGTCCATCGTTCCAAATTTACCTTCACAATAAATAATTGCAGTTTCCTTCATGCTTCCACTCCTATCATATTTGCCCGTTTCGCCTTTAAGAGGAAAAATTTTATGGCAATATATATAACAAAAAAACACCTATCCATTTTAGTAGAAAGCTAAGCAGACGAATGGGCAGCAAATGTAAAGGTGTTTTTAATATAAATATCAAACTTTTCTCTCGAATCCCAGTATAACACAGTTAAAGAAACACCCTTTTAAAAGTTCCACTAATTTACATGGAAAAGACTAGTTAAACTGTTAATTATTCAAAAACTGATGATATTCGAGCGATTAATCTAGTTCCTTAGTAACAAAAAAAAGATTATGTGAAATTATTTAAAGTATTTCGTTGTTTATCAATGAGAGAGAAGCTAATGTGATAAAGTAAGAGAATATATTATTTTTCTTGAAGGGGAACCGTATGATACAGGAACCAGATTATGAAAAGGAAAGAAAGGGCATTCTCGAATTGATTTATGAAGGCTGTATGGTCATATTGGCTATAGGTGCAGTGGCAACCATTTGGTATCAAACGAAATATGATTCCGTGATTATATGGGGAACGTGGGCGATATTTTTCGTTGATTTCCTATATAGAATCTATCGTGTCGAGAATAAATTGCAGTTTATTAAAAGTAATCCATTTATCATCATTGCCATTATCCCCTTAGATGCGATATTTCAAATGGCAAGGATTGCAAGAATTCTTCATTTTTTAAGATTAAAAGTAATTACAAAATACTATACAAAACCAGTGATAGAAAAAATACGAAAGCAACACTTTTCACACATTATACCTGGAGTTTTTTTCGTTTTATTTGCAAGTATTATTCCGTTATATCTACTAGAACCAGGGTTAGAAAGTTATGTTGATGCATTTATAGGTGGCCTCGCATCTCTAGTTTTTTTCGGTTATTCAACGATTGATCCGCAAACAACAGTTGGAACAGTAATCATTACCTTACTGACTATTTTCGGAGTCATTATGCATGGCGTTATTCTAAGCTATTTGTTTAGTATTATTGGATCTTTGAGTGTTGTGAAGAAGTGGAAAGAAAAGAGTAAAATGAATAAACCTCGTAATCATGCCTGACATGGATACGAGGTTTTTGCTTTACTATTAGTCCAGTAACAATAACGGTTACGTAAACGAAGAATCCACGGAAAGAGAGCGGTCATTCTTCCAAACGACCTTCCATAATAATATAGCAACAAAATAGATATTTGATTCTTAGTTATTTAACAAAAGACGCTACGCGTTTTTCTTAGATAGAAATAATGCTGAAACAATAATGACTAGCAAAAGTGCACTCACTAAAAAAGACGAAGAAGGAGTGAGTGCCAGAGATCCGGCAAAAAATGAGCCACCAACAACACCTAAGGAGAAACAAGAATAAAAGACTCCAAATGCTTTTCCTCGTTCCTTTTCCTTTGAAAACTCGATGACAGTCGCACTAGTAGACGGGAAAAGTAAGGCAAATCCTATTCCGTAAACCACCATTGCAAATACCATATGGATCAGAGTGGATGATAATGAAAGAAGGAATAAGGCCAAAGCTATCGTTGCTAGTCCGTAGTTCATCAGTAATGACTTATTCAGCTTATCAAATAATTTATTCGTAGGAAGAAGAAAAAATAATATGGCCACCGTTCCAAAGGCACTTAATAGAATACCTGTTATCTCCGAGCTGATCAGAAGTGCTTCTACCTTTAGAGGTAGTGAATATGTTAGAACTCCTAGTGTGAAAAGAAGTAAGAAAATGGATATGTATGCGTGAAGAAGCGGTTTTTTAAAAAGAGTAAAACCAGTCTTAGTGACAGGCTTTATTTCTTGTGATTTTATAGAAGTTTCCTCACCTGTATTCGGTTTGTCTTTTAAGAAAAATACGGCAAGTAACCCGAAAAAGATCATCGCTGAAGCAATGATATAAAAGAGCCAATCAAACCCGAGTCTGGCACTAATTAATGCTCCGGCAGCTGGACCTAGGATTGCAGCAGTTCCCACAGAGGCACCGGAAAAGGCCATTGTTTTTCCATTAGATTTTCGTTTATCTTTAGAGCCAAAGAAAGTAAATGCTGCGGGAACAATAAATCCTCCTGCTATTCCGTGTAAAAATCGGACGAATAATAACTGATATGGGGTAGTGACAACGGAGTAAAAGAAGACAATCACTCCGACTGTAAGCATTCCGATGCAAAGAACCTTCTTCGGGCCAATTTTATCAGTCCAAATTCCTGATAATATATTGCCGATAATATTAGAAAACGAGTACATTCCAATGATAATACCTATCAAGAGTGGAGTTGCACCAAGACTGCTGGAAAAAGGTGCGATAATAGGCAACTGAGAAAATGTATCGATAAATGCTACTGCAATAATGATGTAAAGTAATTTCAATGGTTTCACCTCAAGCGAAATATTTGAAGTCATCATACCACAAAAAGCGGTATAGAAATAAACGTAATCACTTAGATTAACCGTGAATAATACAAAAAATACACGAAGGGTTTCCCTCCGTGTATTTATAAATGCTAACCGTTTTTATAATGCTTCGTTTGCCAGGCGTGGAAATAGGATATTGTTTTCAAGGTGAATGTGCTGAAATAAATCTGATTCAACCTCATCTAATTTAAGGTAGGTTAAGGTATACGTAGTGCAAGCACCTTCAGGCAGCAAGTAATCATTCGTTACTGATCGAAGTTCTTTTAAAATATCTCCATCAGCTTCATGTTCTGACTCCAACACTTCAATCGTTCCAAGGGCAGCATCCAAATCTGACTTAGATCCATTTTTTTCATAAGCAAGTATCTTTGGAAAAACTCTTTCTTCTTCTTGAATCAAATGATGTTCCAATTCCATTTTAAGCTTATGAAACAGGTTGAAAACAGCTTCCAATTCAGGATGTCGTTCCCCGTGTACTCGGTATACTTTTGTCAAAAATCTGCTTAATTCAGGCAAAACATCATTTAGATAAGCGTGATGTATATTTATAATATGGTCAATTAACGTGGAGTAAGTTGCTTCGTTCCAATTCGTGTTTTGATTATTCAATCGTTTTGCTTCTTTGTATAATGTATTTAGTGTTGTTAAGACTTCTGTTCCGTCTAGATTTTTTTCTTTAATGGCTTCGCCGATTGGACGGTTTCCACCGCAACAAAAATCAATTCGATATTCTTTAAAAACTTGACTAGCTTTAGGAAAACGGGTAACAATATCACCAGTTTTTGTAGTTTCATTAAATACAGCTTCCATATAAATTCCTCCTTTTTTCTTGTAAGTTAAATGTATCGTATTCGTTTTAGTGTAGCTGTGATTTACATCACAAACTAGAAATATTATTATTTATAGGTCTCTATAAAATCCGAACTTTGTTTTTTAAGAATCCTTGAGACCCTGGTGAGCGGATTCGAGCAAACACACTGTTCTAATTAAAGTAACCAAATTCAAGTAAATACCCTTCCTAAAAATAACATTCAATGAACTATGTCTTTTTTAAAAGATAATTTATAAAATTGGCAGCTATCTTTACGCCACAAGTATCAAGGGAAACCCATCCTTGATACTTAAGTGATGGTGGCTAAAGATCACGCTGTATTTAATGAAAGACGGCTCTGCCGTTTTTCTTATAGTCACAATGTTTATAACATCCTGTTTCCTTGTGAAGATCTTCGTTTAAATGGTAATCTAGGATATAGTAATTCAAGAAAGGGGTTAAATAATGAAGAAATTAATGTTTCGTGGCATAAGTGCTGTATTATTCTTATTAATTGTTACAGCTTGTGCTTCTGATGATGAATCCGGAAGTGAATATAATGCTGATGACTATGACTTTACTCTGTTGAATTCGGCAGGAGAGGAAGTTGATATTTTTACTGATGAAAAAGCATTGTACCTGTATTTTACTGGAGTCACCTGACAACAATGTTTATCTCAGCTAGTTCAGCTGAACTCAAAGTTAGAAGAAATTGAAGAACTTGGTTATTCGGTTTATGCGATTAGTCCAAGTGATCCAGAAAGCCACTTAACACTTCGAGAAGTGAATGGATTGGAATTTCCGGTGCTGTCAGATACAGATTACGCAGTGGGAGTTGAATTTGGCTTCATTGAACTGGAAGAAGAAGCAGTTTACCGAGGTTTTACCGCTGTTAATCCCGAGACTGAAAAGATGACTACTAGGATTGATTATTTAGTAGGAGACAACTTTGAGGAATTATCGGGAATTTTAGAAGACCTTTAAGGGAGTTTTCTTCTTCCATATAAAAAAATGTTGTTTGGAAGAATCCGCGAGACTCCTGCGGATCATCCGCGGAAAGGGAGCGGTAATTCTTCCAAACAACCTTTGATGATAAAGATGTATGAAATTAAAAACTAGCTCTAGTTACAGGAACTCCTGATTGCAAAAACTTTTGATAGAGATCATTATTGAGAGAAACATCCGTAATAATATGACTAAGATCTTCGACACTGGCAAATTGAATGAGTGCATCCTTTTCAAACTTCGTTGCGTCAGCTAAGAGAGTAACATGTTCGGAACAAGAAAGAGCCTCTTTTTTCCAATCGGCGTGGATGCCATTAAGCACCGTAAGACCATTTTCAAGAGAAATTCCAGTTGTCCCAAAAAAGATGTTGTTCACCCGAATTCGTTTTAGAAGATTAGAGGCTTCGGATCCAAAAAGAGAACCAGAAGTCCCAATCCGGGTGCCACCTACCATCATTAACTGGACACGTTCTTTCGTTAACAACTCGTAAGCGATGTTAATATCATTTGTGATAACAGTGACAGGGAAGTCGCCTAATAATGCTGCAAGTGCTTGTGTAGTACTTCCACCGTCAATTAACAAGGTGTCGTTTTCTTGAATCATTTTCAACGCTTCTTCTGCAATTGCATTCTTCACTTCCCCATGTTGCAATTGTCTTTTTTTAATTGGCAAAATTGGATTCTCTTCCTCTAGAATGGTTGCCCCACCATGAATTCGTTTTAAAAGTCCGTTTTTCTCTAATGTTTCTAAATCAATCCGAATCGTTTTTTCCGTGACTTGAAGCAGTGCGCTCAAGTCAGACACTTTAATAATGGTATTCTTATCTAGTTGATGTAAGATTTTTTCGTGACGTTCCACTGAAAGCATTGTTTCCCTCCGTAAGCGCGTATTGTATCCCTCTATTATATGAACAATAATGAATGTTTGTAAACATTACGGAACAAATAGTGTCTTGATAAGTTAATATTGCGTATTTTTACACTGCGTGATGTGTTAAATTAAAGATAGCTCTTCCATGCAGGTTTTCGTATGGATGATCAACGAGTATCTTCGAGCTAAATGCTCTGCGGCGTCTCACTTAAATCGATCAGAACTTAATAAATCTAAAGAAGCTGTAAAAGGAAGTTGATTGTATGGACAATAAAGGATTAATTGGTGGTTTTTATAAATTAACAGAGTGGATTATGAGATTAGCCTATTTAAATATTCTTTGGGTTGTATTTACATTAGTCGGGTTAGTCGTGCTTGGCTTAGGTCCAGCAACGGCAGCAACGTTTGCTGTAACAAGAAAGTGGATCACGGAAGACGTGGAGATAGCGATTTTTCCGACATTTTGGCGTTCATATCGAACGGAGTTTTTGCGAGCAAATTTCTTTACGTTAGGAATGGCTTTTGTCGGGTGGATACTTTATATCGACTATTCGTTTATCATTACGTTTGAAGGAACAACGTTTTATTTTTTAATGGGAGTATTTTATATCGCTGTATGTATCTTTATTTTGATGTCTTTTTTCCTGTTCCCTGTGCTTGTACATTTTGACCTTAAAACTTTTACCTATTTAAAATATATGATGCTTATTAGTATTTCGTTTCCGCATATGGTTTTTGCGATGCTTGCAGGAACGATTATTATTTTTTATCTTACTTTGAAATTTCCTGCCCTACTTTTCTTTTTTGCGATAAGTACGACAAGTCTATGCATCATGTGGTTCGCAATGGTAACATTTTAAAAAATGGAAGCTAAAAAAGAGCAAGAATAAAATAAGTAAAGGAGAAATTTGACGATGAAAGAGTATGCGGTAGGGATTGATATCGGTGGAACTAAAATTGCAAGCGGTATAGTAGATAGCTTTGGTGAAATACATAAAAGTGAAACGATCAAAATGGATAAACTAGCAACACCAGATCAAATGGTGAAAAAAATTGCTGCATCTGTGAATCAATTATTGAAAGAAAGTAAGTTGACCGCAAGTGATTTACGTGGGATAGGCATTGGAGCACCTGGTCCTCTAAATCCTAAAAAAGGAATCATTACTGCTCCTCCTAATTTACCCGGATGGTGGGACTATTACCTAGTAAAAAACTTGCAGGACTATTTTCAATCAGGAACAAAGATCATATTAGAAAATGATGCAAATGCAGCAGCTGTTGCAGAAAAATGGATAGGTGCTGCTACCGATAGTAAAGATTTCGTTTATTTAACGATCAGCACTGGCATAGGTGCGGGCTTTTTCTCCGATTCCAAGCTTTTCCAAGGAACATCAGGAAATGCAGGAGATATCGGACATATCGTCATCGATCCATCTAGAGGGACATGTTCTTGCGGGCAAAAAGGATGTTGGGAATTTATTGCATCTGGAACAGCTATTGCCCGAAGAGGCTCTGAACTTCAAGGTCAGAGCCTCACAACGCAAGAAGTTTTTGAACTAGCAGACAAAGGTAACCGAGAAATGCAACACTTGGTCGAGCAATCCTTTGAATATATTGGGATGGGATGCGTGGCTCTGATTAACATGCTTGATCCGGAAAAAATCGTTATCGGAGGCGGTGTATCCCAGATAGGAGATCCATTGTTCCAGGCTATTAAAAACTATGTATCGAAATTTGCCTTGAATCCTTCCGGAAGAACAACAGAAATTGTGCCAGCGGGACTTCAACAAAATTCAGGACTCATCGGGGCAGCTTCACTCATCCACGCTAATTATTGAGGAGTTATAGAGAGGACTCGTAACTTCTCTATGCGGCACACCGATTCTACTGCATTTCTAAAAGCGCTCCATGAATCAGTGAAACAAAATGGATATAAAAGACTGCTATTTTTTGTAGGGGAACATATTCAAACTACTTTGTCTACACCCAAAGCCAGGTGTTCCCATAAAATACTTTCCACTAAATCGCCTTCTGTATCTTCACATTCAATAATGAGAATGACCTCAGATTGTTTTCCTCTTAGAACTCTCCTTCGCTTCTTAAGGATAAATTCCGTATAGAGTCTAATCGCAAATCCTATGACGAAGCCAATGAATGCAGCGATTAATCCACAAAAAATAGGGCCCCATGCCAATTCAAAACCCATACTCGCACCTACAACTGAAAAAGCGGTTGCGAGTGCTGCTGCTATATCAATCATAGAGGTACCATCTGACTTATGAATACTGTCAAAAAGCTTCCGTTCTTCAACACGATTATCCAGCGGGACTGCATAGATTTTTTCTTTTTTTATCCCTTTCTTTTCAAGTATCGAAATGGCCATTTCTAAATAAATGTTGTTTTCGAAAGTGGACAACAATTGCATAATGATTACGTCACCTTTTTTCCTTGTGAAATTCGGAAACTTTGATGCTGATAATTTTCTTGCAGAAATTTCCGTTGCTCTTTTTCAAAAAGTTTATTATTTTCTATTGTATTTACATAGGAATCATAGATTGAAAAACCGTATGTTGAGGGTAAGAATAAAAACCATTGGACATTTAAAACTGCGGTTGACTGTTGAATATCCCCTAAAAATAAGAAAACTATGGCTTCAAGGGCATGAGAAAAGTAAAAGAACACGACAGTCCAAATTATCACAAAAAAAGCCGTAACAATTCTATGAATATAAAGCTGACCTAAACCTGGAATAAATAATGACCACATAGCTGACACGACAGGATTTCTTTTGTCCAGATAATTAATTTCCAGTGCCCCAATACTAAATGTATTGAAGGTATGCTGCTCCCGCTCTGCAAGGATATAGATTTTGTTCAAGTCTACTGTTGTTCGATAGCTATCCCATATGCCAAAAAAATAAACAGGCGTATATAATAACCCACCTCGTATCTAACACACTTATTGCCGATTCGAAATTCCCTTGAAAGGAATAAGCAATTGATAAATTAATATGCGCTTGAACATTTACAATAACTTCCCAGATAAAAAGTACGAATCCACGAAGGTACTTAGATAAAAGTAAGTGTCCGAAGCCTGGAAAAGCTGCGCTCCACCAGGCAATGGCATAAGGGTTTCTTTTGTGTAATTGTGTTGTACCAAGAATGCTAACGTGAGCGGTATATCGCCTTGCAGTGTTATCATTTCTATAATTATCCATATAAAAAACCCCTATAAGAAAAACGGCATAGCCGTCTTTTATTAAATACAGCGTGATCTTTAAGCCACCCCCCGAGTAGCACCTACGTAGTGTGTGTAGGTGCTACTCGAATGGATGTGGTTTTCCCTTGATACTTGTAGCGTAAAGACAGCTGCTAATTTTATAAATTCTTATCTTTAAAAAAAGTCCCTTGTTAAAGGATAGGTTTTCCTTAAAAACACCATTTATCCTTGAAATTATTTTGCAATGTATATATTATTTTAGAATACAAAACATAGAGGATAAATAGCATTGGAAAGGTGACTTATATGAATGAATCCCGAAATTATAAATGATATTATTGAAGTAAAGGAAAACTATACTTATTCACAAAAAGAGCACTTTTTTGAAAATGTTCTTTTTTCCTATCAATGGTGGATTCTTTTAATAATTACTATTGCCCTATGGATGATCTGGGTAATTGTGGTGGATCGCAAACGGATAAAATCGATTTTAGTGATAGGGTTGAGTGCAAGCACGTTAGCATTATTACTGGATGATATAGGTGCTACATTAGGATTTTGGGTATATCCTTATAATCTATATTCTTCTTTAGATCAGTTATATACGGTTGATATCGCGATCGTTCCAGTAAGTTATATGCTTTTGTATCAATATGCTAAATCTTGGTTAGCTTATAGTATTTTCTTGATACTTTTAGCTTTTTTTGCAGTTTTTGTAGCTGAACCAGCATTTGTGAAAGTGGATATTTTTATTCCGTTACAATGGAAGCTTTGGTATGCCGGGCCTATATATGTTGTTATTGCGGTAGTGTTGAAATGGCTAGTTGATCGGTTAGAAACGAAGTTTTTATAGAGGAAGGTATTGGATCCGTTCGAGGTGGACGCCTTCAGTAGGCAATGCTTCAATGGGTACGCGATTATATGTCACATGCAAACAGATTGTTTCTATTCCTGCAGAACTCGGTGAGAGAAAAAAAGAAAAAGGGAACTGTCACATGGTTTACGTGACAGTTCCCTTTTTGATGGCTACTTTGGCCATCGAATAAAAAAGTGATTCAATTTTATCGCTGATTTACCTTGCGAATCTCATCTACAGTTTCTTCTACTTCAGTTCTGGACATCTTTTCTCTGCCGCTTTTCAATGCTTTAAGTGTTTTCTTTGCTAATTCTAACGGAATCTTACAAAATACGAGGATACTCCGGCTGTTTATATCTTTCATGTATTCATCACCTAACGCCAAATTATTCTCTGCGTATTGGAACGTATCATCGATGTCCCAACCATAAGGTATAAAAGAAACACCGCGTTCTTTATCTTCCTCGATATTGCGTAAAATATTAACTGTTTGCAAACCACGGCCATAACCTATCGCAAATTCTCTGTCTGTTTTGGTGCCATCGCGCCATTCCCAAATGTCTGAAAGCATGACACCAACTAAGCCGGCTACATAGTACGTATAATCATTTAGATCTTCTTTTGTTTTTATATGCCAGTTTTTCTTTGCCCAAAGTGCCATACCCTCGGCCATCGTACTTGTTGACTCTTTTACTTTTTCAACTATACCAGTGGGACAGAAGGCAAGCCAATCACCAAGTCTTACTGTCACTTCGGGAAGAAGGCTTTTATATGGAGCTAGTAATTGAGTGTAAGCTTCATTGTCAAAGGTGTTCTTTAAAAGAAGACTTGTCTCTTTTAACAAATGTTGTTTTGTTGCTGAATCAAGTATTTCATTATCTTCAATTTCATCTATCGCACGCATACACAAATACGCGGAGGCTACAGCCTTTTTTAATGTAGGTTCTAGAAGAGTGATCGGTATGTAAAAAGTTCTGCTAGTGAGCTTTAACATATGCATAGCTTCTTTTTGCAATTGCTTTTCGTTACTCAACTTATTCTCCCCCTCAGACATCTTTCTTCATCAAATTAGATTGATGCTGTCTCATTGATTTCAATTTCTATACTCTATTATAACTAATTTGAGGCTTGAAGTCATAGATAATAAATGACAATTTATTATCTCCATCCATAAACTGAAATCAACTTTATCATTTTCGTATGATACTAATCAACTGTTTCGTTATAAGTATTTATGAAATAGGTTATTAAAAATAAAAGGTTTAGATGAATCAATTAACTTTAGCGAAGGCTGAATGAAGGAAGAGATATGATATTTGCAATTGGAAGGAAATAAAATAATGAGGATATGTATGAAGCACCTAAACGGATACATAACGGTCATTAACCCGTTTAAGTGCATGATAGTAATAAGTCTAGGTAAAAGAATTGTTTGAAGTGTTCATTATAGTAGGACAAGATTCAACAAATCGTTCCTATCTTAAAGGTAGTGGACGTAATTTTATGATAATGTTCTGCGGCATTTTCCATTCATCTTGAGCGCTTTTTAAGTACTTATACATCGCTTTTCCGGCACCTGCATTTGCTGAGTGAATCGTAATACTCTCCGCAAAAAGTTGTTTGGCGACCATCATTTCCACAAGCATGAAACCATTACGATACTTATTTTCTAAGTCATGATCTAATGATAGATGGTTTATTTCATTATCCTTCATCATTAGAAGACAATCATCAATTGTTTCCACGAGAAAATAATCTACTGGGCACGTCCGGTAATCATCAAGAAATACATTGATTTTATCCATACTGCCTCCTCTCATGTTCACTTAAAATATTAACATATTATTCTCTGTGTTAATACATGTATATTTGAATATACCTAGTAAGAACCCTTTATATAAAGGGTTCTTACTAATATAAGATACTAAATTAAGATCTGTTTCAGGTCAATTACTACAGGGTGGGAGATTTGTTTTGAAAGTTCTCGATTTTGAAAATTCACTGTTTTTTGCGGAACTCTCTTGGAGTGAGTTTTGTGTATTTCTTAAAAGTCCTAAAAAAATGAGGCATACTTGTAAACCCTGAATTTCTCGCAATTGCTTCAATAGTGTCACTTTCCTCGCTAAGTAATTTTTTAGCGAGGGAAATTCTTTTCATACGAATGAATTCATTAATATTCATTCCGATATGAAACTTAAAGACTCTGCTGAAATGTGAGGAGGAAACAGCTGCTCTTTTAGCTAATATCTCTAAAGATAGTGAACAAACTAAATTGCTATCAATGAATTGAATAGCTTCCTGTATCCAAGGTGTTTGATTCAACTTTTCATTTTTTGTGTTGGGAACAGAATACCGGTGAATGTCTATAAGAAACAGATGTAGT
Organism: Salipaludibacillus sp. CF4.18; assembly: GCF_051262595.1. Classification (NCBI taxonomy): domain Bacteria; kingdom Bacillati; phylum Bacillota; class Bacilli; order Caryophanales; family Bacillaceae; genus Salipaludibacillus; species Salipaludibacillus sp. CF4.18. Next base: position 30,704 of record NZ_JBIMEV010000033.1, on the reverse strand, counting down.
TGTAATATTACAGCTTGTTTGTAGTCAGATCCCATTTCTATATTTTCTTCATTTAAGTTCGATAATTGGTGTTCTAATTCAATGCTATGCTTTGCTGAAAAAGTGTAAAAAAAATTTGATTGATCTTCTTCATTGGATTGAAAAAGCTTAGTGTAAGCAAGATCATTGAAAAATTGAAATTTAGTAACTAGTTCAGGTTTAAAAAATAAGGCCGTAGATGTGATCAACTTAGAAGCATTGGGTGAGGTGAAATGTACTGTGTTTGCGGGAACAACTAATAAATTACCTGCATTCACCTCGTAGAATTCAGGGCTAATATAAAATGTTCCACTGCCTTGATGAATATATATGATTTCATGCCAATCATGAAGGTGATTAGGTAATTCTTGTTGAGCTTCTTTTGTATCTTTATATACAAGGAAGAAAGGAAGGAGATTATGTTCAGGCATTTTCTTACGAATAACGGTCATTTTCATGTCCTCTTTCGTTTAGGAAATTATGTTAAGGCTAAATCTCATCATATCAAAAAAAGGTATAAAGTAAACGGTTATAGCTATAAATGTATCTTTTGATTGATGGTATGATAAATGGAAATACAATTGGAGGTTGTGCTATGAGAATAGATGCCCACCAGCATTACTGGGATATCTCACGTGATGACTACGGATGGATCACACAAGATCTTTCATTGCTTTATCGCAACTTTTATCCTAGTGATTTAAAAAATGAGTTATTTGATCATAATATTGATCGGACAATTCTTGTTCAGGCAGCAGCAAGTATTTCAGAAACAGAGTTTCTATTAAAATTAGGTAATAAGGAAGATTCTATTGCAGGAATAGTAGGTTGGTTGGATCTAGAAAAGGACAATTACAAAGAGCAGCTTAAAAGCTTTCAGTCAAATTCTAAGTTTTTAGGCATTAGGATCATGATGCAAGATATGGAAGATGAAACAATTGTTTTAAATCAACGATACTTAGAGGCTTTTACCTATTTTGCTAACATCGGTTTGCCAATAGATATACTTGTAACTCATCAACAACTGGGAACCCTCGTAAAACTGATGGAGGAAGTACCGAATCTGCGAGGTGTCATTGACCATTTAGGCAAACCTGATATTCACAGGCAACTCTTACATCCTTGGTGTGAAGAAATGAAAGCCTTATCATCCTATCCGGAGCTCTTTTGCAAAATATCAGGAATGATTACGGAATCCCGACCAAATTGGAAAACAGATGATTTTAAACCTTATATTGATCACATCATAGAGTGCTTTGGTTCTCACCGAATCATGATGGGAAGCGACTGGCCGGTATGTTTGTTAGCCGGTAGTTATACGGATGTCATTACGATTATAGAAGAAAGTTTACGTGAAAAGCTTAGCAAACATGAAATGGAACTACTTTTCGGAACAAATGCATACGAATTCTATAAATTAGGGGAAGGTGATTAATTTGAAGTATAGAGCTTTAGGAAAAACTGGACTTTTTGTTTCGCCCTTGAGTTTTGGAGCATCTTCCCTGGGGTCTGTCTTTCGGGATATTGATGAAAAAGAAGGAATAAATACCGTACATGCTGCAGTTGACGCAGGGATGAATTATATCGATGTATCGCCTTATTACGGCGCAACAAAGGCAGAGATTGTACTAGGAAAAGCACTAAAGGAGCTTCCTCGAGACAAAATATTTTTATCCTCGAAAGCTGGCAGATATGGTGGGGATTTGTTTGATTTCTCCTATGACCGGATTATTAAAAGTGTACAGGAAAGTCTACATCGATTAAATACGGATTACCTAGATATTCTTTATTTACATGATATAGAGTTCGGAAGCTATGCCGAAGTGATCGAAGAAGGTATCCTGGCACTTCAACATTTAAAAGAACAGGGCTATATTAGATTTTTTGGTGTATCTGCCCTTCCTTTACCACTCTTAAAAAAAGCAATGGATGAAACGAACTTGGATGTGATTCTATCGTATTGCCATTATTCTTTAAATGATACGTCATTACTAGAACTGATTCCCGCCTCAATTAGCAACCAAGTAGGTGTGGTTAATGCGTCGCCTTTATCTATGGGACTTCTACATTCCAAAGAAACTCCTGCATGGCACCCTGCAGATCAAGAGATTATTCGTACTTGTAAAAAAGCTGCAGACTACTGCTTAACTCATGGTGAAGACATCGCCAAGCTTGCCATTCAATTTTCTACAAGAAATGAACAAATACCAACAACGTTAGTGAGGAGTGCAAGTGTAAAGAATATGCAGAAAAATATAGAGTGGATGGAAGAGACGGTTAATGAGAGTTTACTTCAAGAGGTTCTTTCTATCCTAGCCCCTATTAAAAATAGAACATGGCCTAGTGGAAAGCCTGACTACCATCAGAGAGTTTCTCGACTCGGAGGAGAATATCTATGAAGCAAATAATATGTAATGAACCTGAGAGACTTTCTTTCATAGATGTAGAGAAACCACTCCTGGCTCCAAAACATGCACTGGTAAAAATTCAACGTATTGGTATTTGTGGAACGGATTTGCACGCTTTTAAAGGAGACCAACCTCTTTTTACCTACCCTAGAATTCTTGGGCATGAATTATCAGGAACGATTGAAGAAGTTTACCAGAAGGAATCAAATTTTGAAAAAGGGGATCAAGTAGCAATTATTCCGTATCTCCATTGTGAAAATTGTGCAGCATGTAAACTAGGAAAAACAAATTGTTGCGCAAGGTTGAAAGTAATTGGGGTGCACAAAGATGGAGGTATGCAGGAATACCTTGCCGTGCCACTGCAGAATTTAATTCAGATTAATGATTTGACACTGGATGAAGCTGTATTACTAGAACCACTAGCTATAGGCGCTCATGCAATCAGGAGGGCCAAAATAGAGGAAGGGGATGAGATTCTTGTAATTGGGGCCGGACCTATCGGTTTAGGAGTAATGCTATTAGCTAAAGAAATTGGTGCAAAAGTTATGGCTATGGATGTTAATAAACAGCGGCTAAAATTTTGTGAAGATTGGTTGGGGGTCGAGGAGACAATAGATGCTCTAGGGGCTCCCGCCGAAGAACTGACATGCATCACAAACGGAATGTTTGTTCCGACTGTATTTGACGCAACGGGAAATAAACAATCGATGGAAACCGCTTTTAATTACATATCCTATGGAGGACAACTTATATATGTAGGTCTTGTCAAACAACCTATCCAATTTTATGATCCGGATTTTCATAAACGTGAAACAACATTATTGGGAAGTCGAAACGCCACTTTGGAAGATTTTCAATTCGTCCATGATGTTTTGAAGAAACGAAACATTGATATTTCTGCTTTTATCACACATCGAACATCTTTTCACAACGTGATTAAGACTTTTCCAAGTTGGTTAAAAACAGACTCAAACGTGATAAAAGCTGTTGTAGAGTTAAATTAATCAAGGAGGTTGAAGACATGAGACATAAAAAACTTTGGTACAAAGCCCCTGCTAAAGAATGGAATGAAGCATTGCCGATTGGGAACGGACGACTCGGTGGGATGGTATTTGGAACTGTTGAGACTGAAAAAATTCAATTAAATGAGGATTCTGTATGGTATGGCGGACCTCGAGATCGAAATAATCCAGATGCTTTATTGTATTTACCTGAGGTTAGAAAACTATTGTCAGATGGGAAACTTAAAGAAGCAGAAGATTTAGCAAAGCTTTCGTTTCCAGGCTTGCCATCGTCCCAGCGTCATTATGAACCATTAGGAGAATTATTCTTAACCTTGACAGATAGTGAAAATAATATCTCGGATTACCATAGAGAACTAGATATGAAAACCGGTATCGTTCGAGTAGAGTATACAATGAACAACATCGATTATAAGCGGGAAGTTTACACCAGTTATCCTGATCAAGTGATGGTTATAAGACTTACTTCTTCCGTAAAAGAATCCATTTCTTTTCAAACTTTTTATGATCGCGGTAAAACGAGAAATATCGATAGTTTGGAAGGGTTGTCTTCGGGTAAAATCGTAATGAGGGGAGTGACGGGTGGTCAAGGAGGGATTTCCTTTCAAAGTGTTGTGCAAGCAATTCCTGAGAATGGGACTGTAAAAGTCATTGGTAACAGACTTATTGTTGAAAATGCAGATGCAGTTACGTTGCTCTTAACAGCAGCAACATCTTATCGTTTTGAAAGTGTCGAGGCGCAGTGTGTCAACACTCTCCGACGTGCTTTAAATAAAAAATATGCTTCTTTATTGCAAACACATCTAGAAGATTACCAATCACTCTTTGACCGTGTTGATTTACGGATAGGTGAGGAAGAAAGTTTTCACCAATTAGCAACTGATGAAAGATTGGAACGTGTAAAAAATGGGGAAGAGGATGATGATTTAATCAACCTGTATTTTGATTTTGGCCGTTACTTATTAATATCATCTAGTCGCCCGAACTCACTACCAGCAACTCTCCAAGGGATTTGGAATGAGAAAATGATTCCACCTTGGGATAGTAAATACACGACAATGTAGAGATGAATTATTGGCCGGCAGAAGTTTGTCAGCTATCCGAGTGCCATAAACCCTTATTTAACCATATAGAGTCGATGAGAAAACCAGGAAGGGTTACCGCTAAAAAGATGTATGGCTGTCGCGGTTTTACAGCTCATCATAATACGGATATCTGGGGTGATACAGCCCCTCAGGATATTTATATGCCGGCTACCATATGGCCATTAGGGGCAGCGTGGATGAGTTTGCATTTATGGGAGCACTATGAATTTACAGAGGATATAGAATTTCTGGAAAACGCTTATGAAACACTTAAAGAAGCGTCATTGTTTTTTGTGGACTTTTTGGTCGAAAATAAAGATGGATTGCTTATAACGACTCCATCTGTTTCACCAGAAAATATGTATATACTGCCAAATGGTGAAAAAGGAACGCTCTGCGAAGCGCCATCAATGGATAGTCAAATTATTTACGCTTTATTCACAAGTTGCATAAAAGCGAGTGAGATCCTTGAAAAGGATAATGAATTTCAAAATGAATTGAGAAAATCACGAGAAAAACTTCCACCTTTTAAGATTGGCAAATACGGACAAATTCAAGAATGGTTAGAGGACTACGAAGAGGCAGATCCTGGACATCGGCATATATCTCACCTTTTTGCGTTGCACCCAGGAGATCAGATTACCCCTACGAAAACACCGGATTTGGCAGATGCTGCAAAAATAACGTTAGAAAGACGCCTATCACATGGTGGAGGCCATACAGGATGGAGCAGGGCTTGGATTATTAATATGTGGGCACGTTTAGGTGAAGGTGATTTAGCATACGAAAATATGATGGAGTTACTATCTTCTTCGACGCTACCGAATTTATTTGATAATCATCCTCCTTTCCAAATTGATGGAAATTTTGGAGGTGCAGCAGGAATTATAGAAACATTAATGCAAAGCCACGCTGGAGAAATACATCTTCTCCCGGGGTTACCAAAAAAATGGTCATCAGGAACAGTTAAAGGTTTACGAACAAAAGGGGCATTTGAAGTTGATATGGAATGGAGTAATCATACGCTTCTGCGTGGTAAGGTTCGTTCATTAAAAGGAAACAAATGCACTTTAAGAGTGAAGGGATCAATAAAAATAATCGATGAAAAAGGAGAAGTTAAAGTAGATAAACTAGAAAATAATGTTTACCAATTTCAAACAAAGATCGGGAAAGATTATATGATATTGCATGAATAGCTTAAAAGGCAGTAGCTAGTTCATATCTTAAAGTGACTGACCAGTTATTTTCGCTAACCTCTCTCTTTTCTAACCTATCGGTTGCCATTTTCTAAAGCCCTTGTTATAATCGAACTATAACGAACAAAAACAAACTAAAACAATCAGTTTAGAATCAATTATCGATTATTTTTTGAGAGGAGAATGTTAAATGGAAATTAGACATGCAACAAATCCGGAAGATTTCAAGCAGTATACGACGGATAAAATTAAAAAAGAATTCATGATAGAGTCTCTGTTTCAAACGGGGGAACTCAACATGGTTTATTCTCATTATGATCGTGTAGTAGTAGGAGGGGTTATTCCTACCAATAAAACTCTAAAGTTAGATGCGGGGGATGCTCTTCGGACGGAGTATTTTTTAGAACGCCGTGAAATTGGTATCGTTAACATTGGACCAAAAGGGAAAGTTGTTGTTGATGGTGAGGAATTTGAATTAAACAAACGTGATTGTCTTTATATAGGTTTAGGAAAAAAGGATGTTACATTCCACAGTGAGGATCCTTCAAATCCTGCAAGGCTATATTTTGTTTCAGCTAATGCGCATAAGGAATATCCAACGAAGAAACTTCCGATTAGTGATGCAGCACCTACCAAGCTCGGATCAGATGCAGAATCTAACAATCGTACAATCTATAAATATATTCATGGTGAAGGAATTCAAAGCTGTCAGTTAATGATGGGAATGACGTTACTAGAGCCTAATAACATGTGGAATACAATGCCTGCCCATGTTCATGACCGCAGAGCAGAAGTATATCTCTATTTTGATATGGAAGAAGAATCGCGAGTGTTCCATTTTATGGGCAGACCCGATGAAACTCGTCATTTATTAGTGAAAAATGAACAAGCAATCTTATCACCACCGTGGTCCATTCATTCAGGTGTTGGAACAAATAACTATACATTTATTTGGGCGATGGCCGGAGAAAATTATACGTTTAAGGACATGGATTTTGTTCCAATGGATGATTTAAAATAATCAATTAATTACATTTGTCGTACCTGTTTATAAATTCATGCAGGTGCGATTTCTTTCTATTTAGTAGGAAAAATCTAAATTAATAGATTACTTCTATTAAAATGTAAGCGTTCCATGTTAAAATAAACAAAAACACGAAAAAGAGGTTGATTATGGCTAATCTAGTAGAACAACTACAAGCTAAAAAGATTGTTGCAATTATTCGAGGGATTTCATATGAGCAAGGAGACCCAACGGCTCAGGCGCTTTTAGATGGAGGGGTTCATTTTCTTGAAGTAACCTTGAACACAGATGGTGCTTTGAAAATGATCAGTGAAATGAATGAGAAGTATGGAGATAAGTTAAGTATAGGTGCCGGGACTGTGTTAAACCTGGATATGGCTAAAGATGCCGTAGCGGCAGGTTCAAAGTATATTGTTTCTCCTAATTTAGATGAAGCAGTTATCGATTACGGGGTGTCAAAAGGTATCGAAGTTTGGCCGGGAACGTTGACACCGACGGAAATTGTTCGCGCATATGAGATGGGAGCATCAGCAGTTAAGGTCTTTCCAATTGGTTCAATGGGAGATGACTACTTGAAAAATATTCGGGGCCCTCTTCCCCATATACCAATGATGGTAACTGGTGGTATAACCATTGATAACATGAATCACTATTTTTCTCAGGGAGCAATTGCAGCTGGCCTAGGAGGGAACCTCGTAAATAAATCGCTTATTCAACAAGGCAAGTATGAGGAAATCATTAAACTAGCAAAACAATATATCGATAAAGCGCAGGAGGGGTAACCCATATGGCAAATGGAAATCAAGTAGATGTTGTTACGATTGGCGAAAGCATGGTCTTGTTTCAGCCGATGCCAGAGGGGACAATTACTTATGCGCCTTTATATGCGAAGTCAGTCGGAGGAGCAGAATCCAATGTAGCTTTAGCTTTGTCCCGACTTGGCAAAAGAACCCGTTGGATAAGCCGGTTAGGAAATGATCCTTTTGCTGATATTATTTTGTCTACACTAGCTGGTGAAGGGGTCGATATTTCTCAAGTAATTAAGGATCCGGAAAACCAGACGGCTGTTTTTTTCAAAGAGTCAAAAGGTTATGGAGATCCAAACGTATATTATTATCGTAAAAATTCAGCCGCAAGTATGTTATCAAAACAAGATATTGCCGAAACTTGGTTTGAAGGTGCTAAGCATTTACACGTAACTGGAATTACTCCGGCTTTAGGGGAATACACTACAGAGATGATCAAGGAATCGATGAAGCAAGCGAAAGCCAGTGGTTTAACGGTTTCGTTTGATCCTAATCTTCGGAAAAAGCTATGGAGTGAAGAAAAAGCAAAAGAAACGCTGCTCTCACTCATTCCTTTATGTGATATTTTCATGCCAGGGTTGGATGAAGCGGAGTTCCTTTTAGGGGAAAAACAAGAAGCGGATTATTTACATTTATTCCAGCAAATGGGGCCGAAAGTGGTCGTCTTAAAACTAGGTACACGAGGTTCTCTGATTCAATATGGACAGGAACAAAAAAAGGAAGAGGTTTATAAAATAGATCATATAGTAGATACCGTAGGAGCAGGAGATGCTTTTGCTGCTGGTTTATTATCCGTCATCCTGGATTCAGAAACTCCGCTTGCGGATGAATCTTTAAACAAGAGTGTGCCGAAAGCGATCAAACGAGCAAATCTTATGGGAGCATTGGCAACTCAATTTAAAGGTGATTGGGAAGGTTCGCCTACACTTGCAGAAGTCGAGAGTCTAGCCGAGGGGAAACAACATACAACTAGATAGGTAGCAAAACCACTTCCCTCTTTAAAAGTTTAAATTCCAATAGTATCTCAGAATCTTACTACTTAAAAAATAGTGAAGGATTACAAAGGAGAGAAATATGTATGTCAGTTGGTGTTCTTGCACATTTATTTGGAAAATTACCTTATAAGGAACTAGCATCGAATATAGGTGAATATGGCTTTGATCATGTTCAATTAGCGCTTTGGAAGGGGATAGATGATTATGATTTCTCTAAACCTGGTTTATTAACACCTAATTTCGCACAAAAAATAGGAGATGCTTTTAATAAAAATGGCGTGTCTATTTCGGTTTTAGCTTGCTATTTACACTTATTTGAAAGAGATGAAAAGGTTAGAAGAGAAAATTTGGAAAGATTCAAAGAACTTATCCGACATGCAAAATTCATGGGTGCTCCAATGGTAGCAGCGGAAGTTGGAAAACCAGATGGCAAAGTAGAAGCAAGCGATTGGAAAACCTTAGTGCAATCTATTGAAGAACTCACTGAGGAAGCGGAGAAGTGGGGAGTCTATCTCGGAATAGAAGCTGCGAATGGTCATTTAATTGGTACAGCTCCAGAATTAAAACAGCTTTTGGATGAGGTTCCTTCTTCAAATATTGGAGTCGTATTAGATCCGGGAAATTTAATGGATGAACAGAATTTTAATCATCAAGACCAAGTAATAGAGGAAGCTTTCTCATTACTCGGTAACCGTATTATAGCCGCTCACGCAAAAGATAGAAAATGGAATGGAAAAACTCTCGATGTGTTACCTGCCGGTCAAGGTACAATGAATTACGAAAAATACCTGCAATTATTAGAGCAATACAAGCCATTTGCACCAATTATTATGGAAGAATGTAAAAAAGAAGAGTTATTGGACTCTAAAACATTTATTGAAAACATTCAATATAAGCTTCGTAACTAGGACAATGTTCATTGTGAGTTGTGTGAAATAGAATAGTCAGTTTAAGACCCCACGGAACAGATTTCCGAAAGAGCGCTGAAGAGGTGTCCGCGGAAAGCATTCATCTGGAGTGAATTAATTAAGCGTGAACAACCTTCTGATAAGCAACACTTGTATCTGCGGGGTCTGTAGCTGCTGAGCGATTACTCATCTACTCCTAAAAATAACAACGTTGTTATTTTTAGACATCTTTTAGAAACATAGTCTTTTAAAAAAGATGATTTTTAAAAGATAATTTATAAATTGACAGCTATCTTTACGCCACAAGTGTCAAGAGAAACCAGACTCATTTCGGGTAGCACCTACACGCAAAACGTAGGTGCTACCCGCGGCGGCGGAAGCTGACGCTGTATGTAATAAAAGACGCTACGCGTTTTTCTTAGATAAAAGGAGGAGTTACAATGGAACGATTAAACGCCGCTATGTCGAGAAAAGAAATATCTGAGGACGTTATTGATGAGAGAATAGCAAATTTACCTGAAAAAGCAATACAATTTGGTGGGGGGAATTTCCTTCGCGGGTATTTGGACTGGATGATCCATCAACTGAACAAACAAGGTCTTTTCAACGGGTCTGTAGCAATTATACAGCCGAATTCCGTCGGTGGAACTATGGAGAAATTAAAAGAACAAGATGCATTATACACGGTTATATTAAAAGGTAGAAAAGACGGAGAAATTGTTAATCAAAGTGAGATTATCTCATCTGTATCACGCATATTAAATGCAAAAAATGAGTGGAATAATATCCTTGAGATAGCTGCCTCTTCTGAGCTTTCGTTCATTTTCTCTAATACAACCGAAGCTGGAATTACGTATAGTGAAGAAGCTTATCCATCCCTTAATGAGGTGCCAGAATCCTTTCCCGGGAAATTAACTGTGTTCTTATATGAACGCTATCAAAAAATACAAGACAGAAAAACTAGCGGGTTAACGATTATTCCGTGCGAATTAATTGAAGAAAACGGTACAAGGCTGAAGGAAATTGTGTTGAGAAAAGCAAGTGACTGGAATTTATCAGATGATTTTAAAAGTTGGGTAGAACAGAATAATCAATTTTGCGATACATTAGTAGATCGGATCGTAACTGGCTATCCAAAGGATTCCATTAAAGAATATGAGAATTCACTTGGCTATAGCGATCTTGCATTAACGGTTGGAGAACCTTATCATATGTTAGCGATTGATGGAAATAACACTGTAAAAGAGGCGTTGCCCTTGCATCAAGCCGGGATAAATGTAAATTGGGGAGATATTACACCTTATAGAGAATTAAAGGTTAGACTATTAAACGGACCACATACGATGATGTTTTCAGTTGGTTATCTTTATGGAATTGATACGGTTTTGGGGGTAATGGAAGATAACCATTTAAGTGAGTTTGTTCAATCAGGATTCGATGAAATTCTTCCAACAGTTGATATGCCGAAAGAAGAAAAAACAAAGTTTGTAGAAGAGGTCAAGGAGCGTTTTCTTAACCCTTTTAATAAGCATTATTTAACCGACATAGGTTTGAATGCTTTTTACAAGTTTAATTCTCGATTAATTCCAACCCTAAAAAAGTACACAGAGCAGTATGACGAACTGCCAAAAACAATTGTATTTTCGTTAGCAGCATTAATTGCTTATTATCGTCCTGAAAAACAAGAAGAAGATAGTTTTTATGGACAACGAAACGAACAGCTGTATCCGCTTAATGAAAAAGAGGAAGTACTATTATCCTTAGAAAACTGGTGGATAAAAGTCAAAAATGAAGAGATTACATTACTCGAACTTATTAACAATGTTTTAAGATATGAGCTCATTTGGGGAGAAGATCTTACGAAAATAGAGGGGCTTACTCAACTGACAGAAGATTATTTAAAGCAAATTCAAAACAAAGGGATGTCCTCTTCTGTGAAAGAATTACTCGCTGAGAAGGGGAATGAGGTAAATTAAATATCCCTAAAAAATAACTAGTATTACAGCTCTATTAGATTACCAAAATATGATACAATAAACCCAACTTATAGAGCTAGGGTGAAGAACATGAAAAAACTGATGATAATATTAATATTTGCTGGCAGCGCCTTCTTACTGAGCGCATGTGGAAATGAAGAAGAAGAATTTACTGTTTTGTTTTTTACGGAAGAGTTGAACGAAAAGATTGATGAAGAAGAAATCGAAAAACAGATTCTAGAACGGATGCCAGAGATCGATGAGGAAAATTTCTCAATAGTTTTTCAAGTTCCTATGCTGGAAAAATTATTTATGGAAATTGCGGCACACCAAGGTGTTCTTCTAATAGTTGATGAACATTTATTAGATGCTACTGCTAATCCCGATGGAATACTTCAGTTAGATAACATTGCTCCTATTTCAATTAAGGGCTCCATGAAAGAACCTTATCTGCAAAGGAATCCAGAAACTGGAGAAGAGGAACTGTATGTATTACCGATAAATAATGATACAACTGTTATTCAAGAACTAGGATTGGAATTAGAGCATCAAGTAGGCGGATTCATTCCAGTCTATGTAGATAATGAAGAACTGTCAAAGGAAGTCTTGGAGTTTTTGGTTAAACAGGATTGATTAGTTGAAAAAATGTCGAAGGGATTGAAAAATTGAGTATAACTTTTCAGTCCCTTTATCTGTGTTAAATATAATCGCAACCTGGAGTGAAAAAGATCATGGATAAAGTAAATCTATTTTTGAATGAGAGAATGGCGATAGTGACTCCTATCGTTTTATTTGTTGGTATCTCAGCCTCTTCATGGATTGGAAATTGGACATTCATTGTTCCCTGGTTATTCATGATCATTACGTTTGCGAGCAGCACAAAGATCGCGCCGATGGAACTGGTTAGAACCATAAGGTCTCCATTGCCAATCATCCTTTGTATTATTGCACTACAAATCATTGTTCCTTTATTAGCATATGGTATTGGAAGTTTATTTTTTTCTGATGATCCGATGACGCTGGTTGGAATTGTGTTAGCTTTTATCATTCCTACAGCAATCGCAAGTTTACTTTGGGTATCCATCTATAAAGGTGATACATCCTTAGCTTTAACGATTGTATTTATCAATACGTTAGCAGCGCCAATATTTATTCCAATAACGTTATACCTTCTATTTCAAACTTCCGTATCATTTGATATACCGGCCTTAGTATGGGGGCTCATCCAAATGATTGTCATTCCTTCTATTTTAGGTATTCTTGTAAATCATTTTACAGGAAAAGAATTTGTAAATTATCAAATTTCTCTTGATCTCATTGCGAAGTTTTGTTTGTTAACTGTGATTTTAATTAATGGGTCAGTAGTAGCTCCTTATTTTATTCCTTTACAAAGTAATGTGGTGATCATTACTGGATTGATTTTTTTGATATCTGTTATTGCTTATATGATAGGTTTTGTTCTGGCGAAATTGTTTAAATTTAGTTTTCAAAAGTTAATCGCTGTGATGTTTTGTACAGGGATGCGTAACATTGGAGTTGGATCTGCGCTTGCAGTAGTATATTTCCCTGCAGCTGTCGCTCTACCAGTTGTTATTGGAACACTGTTTCAGCAATTATTAGCTTCATTTATGGGGAAGGCTCTGATAAAGTTCAGTGTTGAGAATAAGATAGATTCAAAAAAACAATAAAATGATTTGGTTTACAATAAAATAAGGAGAAGGTCTTGGCTTGATAAATATAGTTTGCTAAATTAGATGTATAAGAATAATAGCTATTCCTCTTTGAAATTTTTCATTGAAAGTTAGTTGACAGCTGTCTTTACGCCACATGCATCAAGGGAAGTTCGTCCTTGATGCTTAAATGATGGTGGCTTTAAAGATCACGCTGAATTTAACAAAAGATGCTACGCGTTTTTTGTTAAATGAAATCGCTTACTAAGGACGGGGTGATCAGATGTGGAAAGGTCAATACTATAGATTAACAGAACATACAGTAATCGATCCACCACGAGAATATTCTAAAGCTGTACAACACGGATTAGATATATTTTGCCGAGATATGACAATTGTCTTTGGAAAAGAACCTAAGATTCATGATACGTCTTCAGGGAGTATTCTTCGTCTTACATATGCAGCTAAAGAAGAATCACTAGGACGGCCGGAAAGCTATCAAATTAAATTTTACGAGGATGTTGATCAGCAGTTAGTCATGGAAATTTCGGGTGAAGATGATCTAGGAATAATTTATGGGTTACTTTATCTTGTGAGACATATTTAGGAATCGATCCCTTTTGGTATTGGGCAGACCTTCCCATTACGAAGCATAACTATGTTGACATTCCAATGGAGCATTATAGTTCTCCTGAATCTATAGTGAAGTTCAGGGGCTGGTTTGTGAATGATGAAGTCTGCTTAATAGGTTGGAAAGAAGAGTATCCTCCCACGAAAGAAGTATGGCAGCCTGTTTTCGAAACACTCTTAAGGTGTGGAGGGAATATAGTGATTCCTGGTACGGACTTGCCTAAAACAGGGATTCATCAAGAGCTGGCGGTTGAAATGGGGTTATGGGTTACCCATCACCATGCAGAACCTTTAGGAGCAGAAATGTTTTTAAGGGCTTATCCGAATGAAACAGCTAGCTACAAAGAAAATGCAGCTCTTTTTGAAAAATTATGGATCGATGCGATTAACAAGCAAAAGAATGACAAAATTATCTGGACGCTGTCTTTTAGAGGACAGGGAGATACACCATTCTGGAGTACAGATCCAAGTTTTGATACGCCTCAAAAAAGAGGGAAACTGATTTCAGAAGTGGTTCATCGACAGTTCGAATTAATTAAAGAAAGGGTTAATAATCCTGTATGTTGTATGGCTTTATATGGTGAAATTTCAGAGCTTTATAAAGGTGGTTATATTAACGTACCTGAAGATGTCATTAAAGTCTGGGCGGATAATGGGTATGGAAAAATGGTTTCCAGACGGCAAGAAAATGAAAATCTAAGAATTTCCTCATTACCTATGGATAATGACACTTCTCCTCAAGGGATTTATTATCACGTTACATTTCATGATTTGCAAGCATCCAACCATTTAACGATGACCCCGTTACCGATAGGTATTCTCACGAATGAACTTGAAAATGTTCTGGAGACAGGCGGAAAAGATTTGTGGTTAATAAATAGCGGTAATATACGTCAACATTTATACCCACTCGATCTGATAAAGGAAATGTGGAAGAAGGGGAAAATAAACTCGAGTGACCATCGTGGTGAATTTTTAAAACGAACGTATGCTTCTGATTCTAAGAAACTCTCATTACTCTATGAAAAATACAGTGAAGCAACCTTGTATTTCGGGAATCATGAAGATGAAAAGGCAGGGGAACAATTCTATCATCATCCAGCAAGAAGAATAATTAGTCACTGGTTAAGCGGTGAAACCGATACTGCAATGAAATCTCTAAAATGGGCAACTGGTGAAATGTCATTTGAAGAGCAAATCACATGGTTTAAAGACAGACTAACTGTTGGTTTAACGGACTTGCAATTGTTAAGAGAACAAGCAAACGAAATAATGGATACATTATCAGAAGAAAATAAACAAAGATTCCATGACCAGTTGATGGTATCGATCATACTCCATGAATCAGGATGCAGAGGATTTTTATTGTTACTGAAAGGATAGGTTCACAGCTATTCAGGAAAATATCCCGAAGCTTTTGTTTATGTAACAGAGGCACATCGAGCTTACAAAGAAAGTTTACTTGCTTTGCATCAATCAGAACACGGCAAGTGGCGAGATTTTTATCGTGCTGATTGGCTCACGAATATTGCTAGTACGATAGATAATGTTAATACCGTTCGAAAGTTCTTGCGAATGCATGGAGACAGTCCAGACTTTTTTCAATGGTATAAAGCATTTATAATGCCTGAGACTGAGAAACATATTTATTTAGAAAATACGCATCGTAGAGTCAGGTCAGATGATGAACTTTCCGATCTGCTTAAAGAAGAATTTTTGAAAGATGGCAGAATAAAGCTTATCTAGTTTTATTCTACTTGGTATTAACAACGTTGTTAATTAAGTGTGCTCAAAATAAATTCAGGAGGAATGAAGATGAATAGAATAGCAGTTTGTGGGTTAAGTAACCGTTCAATGGGGATGTTTATCGAGCCCTGTGTAAAAAAGTACAGTTTAGAAAATAAAGTCGTTGGTTTATTGGATATGGATGAAAAAAGGGTGGCGATCACAAAGAGACGCATTCCAGAATTGGCTGATGTCGCATCTTATAACCCAGACCAATTTCATCAAATGATCGATGAGACAGAGGCTAACACAATCATTGTTACTGGTCGCGATGATACGCATATTTTCTATATTTTAGAAGGACTGAAGCGTGATTTGACAGTTATCACGGAAAAACCAATGGTTACTACTGCCTCTGATGCAGCGAAGGTCGTCGAAGCTGAAAAAAATAGTGACGGAAAGGTTATTGTCGCATTTAATTATCGCTACAATGCCTTTCACAGAAAAATAAAAGAAATTATTTTGGAAGGTAAAATTGGCAGAGTCACATCGATTGATCTAAATTGGTACATCGATACGTATCATGGCGCAAGTTATTTTAAACGATGGAATCGAATGAGGGAATTTTCCGGTGGATTATCGATTCACAAATCTACGCATCATTTTGATTTGATTAATTGGTGGGTGGATCAAAACCCGGAGCAAGTGTTTGCATTTGGCGCCTTGAATTACTACGGTCCTGAAAGCGAGCATAATCCTAGTAAACAAAACGGGAGACATTGTGTGACCTGTAGTGAGCAACTTGATTGTGATTATTATTCACGTTGGTTTAGTCGTACGAGTGGAACGACGACTGCAAAAGATGATCATCTTCAAGGAAACAGTTTTGAAGGGGCTTATAATGATTACACAAACTATAGACCGGATCAATGTATTTTTGATGAGGAAATAAAGATTGAGGATACGTATACTGCTACTGTGAAATATGATAAAGGAGCTTTATTGAGCTACTCGATTAACTTTTCTTTGCCATATGAAGGCTACCGGTTAGCCATTAACGGAACAAAGGGGAGAATAGAAACAACAGAATTTCATGAGCCGAGCCGGGTTACATTTCCAATTCCTGAACAGACGATTGACTATTTCCCTTTGTTTGGCGGTAAAGAAACGATTAATGTTGTGCAAACAGAAGGAACCCATGGTGGTGGTGATCCTTTAATCCAAGAAGATATTTTTCTTGGCGAAAACCCCAAAAGAGATTTTGATATTTTAGCAGGGGCGGAAGCCGGAGTTTGGTCGATTGCAACAGGTGAAGCTGTTTGGAAGTCTGCAAAAGAAAATAGACCTTACAATATAAAAGAACTTGTCCCACAGATGTATGAATGAATTTAACGAATGGAGCTGAAACGAGTTGAACGATTATTTTCATCAGATTTTTAAACTGAATTGTGATAATAAGCACGTCCAATCAATAGTAGATGGTACTTCGATAGATTTTAAGAAGGGATGGATCGAGAGAAAATCGCCTAAAAACGATGATGAAACGGAGCCGTACTTTCCTGGGGAATACGCATCAAAGCCTCAATCTTCCTTTTGCATGAAAGTGCCTAACGGTAACTACCTTGTCACAATGACACTTTCTTCCGATTCATGTGATTCTATGACGACAGTTAAAGCAAATAATGGTCACATAGTATTGAAAGATGTTCATGTAAAAAAGCGGGGAACAAGAAAATTAAGTTTTACTTCCCGTGTGGACGACTACCTGCTAAAACTAGCTTTATTACCAGAGATTAAAGGAGACCTGTCGGTTGAAGTAGAATTGGTTTCTTCTATGCCGACAATATTTTTGGCAGGAGATTCAACGATGACAGATAATTCTTCTTCTATGTATCCTTTTACAGGCTGGGGACAAATGTTTTCTTTATTTTTATCCAATCAAATTGCTGTAGCAAATCACGCAAAATCAGGAAGGAGCTCAAGAAGTTTTATTGAGGAAGGACGCTTAGACAAGATTTGGAAAGACACAAAGCGTGGAGACATCTTAATGATACAATTTAGTCATAATGATGAGAAGCCGGATGAGAGAGGTACGGATCCGAAAACCACTTTTCCTGCTTATTTAATGGAATATATCGTAGGAGCTAGGGAAAGGGGTGTCACTCCCGTTTTAATTACGCCTATGCATAGGCGTTTCTTCGATGAAGGTGGCATAGTAAAGGATACTCATGGACCCTATATCAAAGCAATTGAAAAATTAAGTATAGAGGAAAGTGTACCTCTTATTCCACTTGATCGAAAAAGCAAAGAGCTTTATGGGAAATTAGGTGTGGGAGGATCGAAAAAATTGTTTATGTGGCTTCAAGAAAATGAATACCCGAATTTTGCAGAAGCTCTAGAGGATAATACGCATTTCAACGTAGAAGGAGCAGTGGAAATAGCTTGTCTCGTTGCTGAAAGTATACAGGAAGAAAATATTCAGTCGTTAATAAAATACTTGAAACTAAAGGAATTTCAAACAGAAGAACCACCACTATAATTTGAAAGGGTGATCTATTATGGTTAAAGAAATTCAAGAAGTACTCCCCTTTATGTCCTACGGGGGAGATTATAATCCGGAACAATGGTCCGAAGATGTATGGCTTGAGGATGCCCGTCTGATGAAAAATGCTGGAGTAAATCTAGTGTCGGTAGGCATTTTCAGCTGGGCAGTGTTGGAACGACAAGAAGACGAGTTTGATTTTGGGTGGCTTGACAAGGTCATGGATATCCTTCATCAACATGGGGTGGGAGTTTGCCTCGCTACAGCGACTGCATCAACTCCAGCTTGGTTTACGAAAAAGTATCCCGATTCTGTGGCGGTAGATGAAAAAGGTGTTCCATACTCCTTTGGATCTAGACAACATTATTCTCCGAGTAGTCCATCTTACCGAAAAGGAATCAGTAAATTAGTGAGAAAGCTGGCAGAAAGGTATCAGAATCATCCAGCATTAAAAATGTGGCATGTGAATAATGAATATGGTTGTCATCTTTCTGAATGCTACAGTGAGCATTCCTTACGTGCCTTTCACGATTGGCTGAAAGAAAAATATAAGAATATTGAAGGTTTAAATGAAGGTTGGGGAACCAATTTTTGGAGCCAACGTTATAATAATTGGGAAGAAATTGACTTCCCAGCCAATCAAGTTACCTTTTATAATCCAGGACAGATGCTTGATTATAAGCGATTTATGAATGATAAAATCTTTGAACTGTATAAAATTGAGAAAGCTATATTGAGAGAGATCACTCCAGATATACCTATTTTCACGAATTTTATGTATCAGTTTAAACCTTTGAATTACTTTGAATGGGCGAAAGAAATGGACCTCGTAACTTGGGATTCTTATCCGGATCCTAGGGAAGGAATACCTGTTTCTCATGCTTTTCATCATGATTTAATGAGAAGCTTGAAAAAAGGACAACCTTTCTTTTTAATGGAACAAGTATCTAGCCACGTAAACTGGAGAGATATTAATCTCACAAAAAAACCTGGTGTGATGCGACTGTGGAGTTATTCTACGATTGCTAAAAGTGGAGATGGCATTATGTTTTTCCAATGGCGCCAAGGTCGCGCTGGAGCGGAAAAGTTTCATGGCGCAATGATTCCTCATTCTAATAGAGAAGATAGCAGAGTTTATAAGGAAGTTAGTCAGCTAGGAAACGAACTAAAAAAATTGGATTCTTTAGTAGGAACGAAGATAGATGCTAAAGTTGCGATTGTTTTTGACTGGGAGAATTGGTGGGCAGTTGAGTTAGAAGGCAAACCTCATAATGACCTTGATTATTTAAGTCGCGTAGAAACATACTATAATGCTCTATATGCTTTGAACATTGCTGTTGACTTTGTGCAGCCAAAAGATGATCTTTCTTCCTATGAAATAGTCATTGCACCAATGCTGTACATCATTGATGAAGCCGAAGCTGCGAATTTCGAAACGTTTGTGAAAGATGGTGGAACGTTAGTTATATCGTTCTTCAGCGGCATTGCTGATAAGAATGACCGGATTCATCTTGGCGGATATCCAGCCCTTTTAAGAAATCTTCTTGGTCTGTACGTCGATGAATTTGTTCCTTATGAACATGGAAAAGAGCAACTGTTTCGATCAAATAATGATACTTACTCCTGCTCGATGTGGACAGACATGATACGACTGGAAAGTGCGGAGGCAATAGCTTGTTATGATTCTGACTGGATAAAAGATACACCAGCAGTGACGGAGCATACTTATGGAGACGGTAAAGCCTATTATGTTGGAACAGAGCCAGAGTCAAGATGGGTGAAAGAATTTGTAAGTCAATTATCAGCCAATAAAGCAGTTGTTCCTCCTCTAACTGTGCCAGTTAATGTAGAAGTGACCAAAAGATCCGGTAACTCTGGGGAACACCTTATTTTCATCAATCATAATGAAAATGATAGTGAGATTAAACTGGGAGAAGGAAACTCCTATACGAATTTATTAACCAATGAGGTTATATCTCAGAATTTCAGTTTAAAAGGAAATGATGTGGCAGTTCTTCTTCTTTCTACTAATTAAGAAGGATAGTTCGTAAACTTTTTTTATAATAGTACTCGAATTTGCTCGGAGAGAATTCGAGTACTATTGAGAAAAAATAACAACTTCCTTATCGAATTATACCTGCAATGAATAATCTTAGGAGTAGAATAATGTCTTATTGAGCTAGTGAAATAATTACATTTTAATAGATTCATTGTTTTTTTTATAGAAGGTTTGTTGTTTTTCAATATTTATTTAACTTTTATTGTCTACAAACGCTTACAAAAACAAACTATAATATGAATGTAAGCACTTACAAAAATCAAAAGGGGGAAATACTAGTATGAAGATGAACAAATTAAAAGCAGTGGTAATGATGTTTTTACTCGTAGGATTGGTCACGATAATGGCAGCCTGTGGCGGAAACGAAGATTCCAATGCAAATGTAAATAATGGCGCAGACAACAGTGCTGATCCAGAAACAAATGAAGCAAATAACGGTAATAGTGGAGAAAATAATGCAGCAGCAGGTGACGAAGAAGAAGTTACGATTCGCGTAGCATGGTGGGGTGGTCAAGAACGCCATGACATGACAATTGAAGCAATTGAACTATTTGAAGCAGAGTATCCAAATATTACCGTAGAACCAGAGTACACAAGCTGGGATGGTTATTGGGAAAGGTTAAGTACGCAAGCAGCCGGAAATAACTTACCGGATATCATTAACATGGATAACTCAAAATTGATGGAATACAGCAGTAGAGATCTTCTTGTAGACCTTCAACCATTAATTGATGAAGGACATATTAACATGGATGATGTAGAAGATGTCTATCAAGATATTAATGTCGCTGATGATGGCACTGTTATGGGAATTTCATTAGGGGCAAATGCTCTTGGAATTGCAGAAAATAAAGATTTACTCGCTGAGCATGATATTAACTTAGAGCCTGGATACACGTACGATGACATGATTGATGCAATGCACAAAATCCAAGACGCTACAGATGAAGAATTCTTTGGATTTGACTTCGGTAATGCAGAATACGAAATGTTCTTTGTGTATGCCCGTCAGCACGGAGAATCAGTTTTTAATCCTGAAGGTGATGGACTAGGGTTTGAAGAAGGAACTTTAGTAGAATTCTTTGACATGGTACAGACAATGGTTAATGAAGAGGCAGCAGCTTCACATGATATTATGATGGATTACATTGATGGTGGGAATTCTATGCTTGGAGAAGGAAAAGCAGCAATGAATATGACTGCTAGTAACCAAATCATTGGAATTCAGCAATCTTCCGATATGGAAATTGGTTTAAATGTCATGCCATCGATAGAAGGCGGGGAAGATGGTAACTGGATCCGTCCGAGTATGTCATTCTCTATCTCTTCTCATTCAGAACAACACGAAGCATCAGCAAAATTCATCGATTTCTTTACGAACAATTTAGAAGTAAACGAAATTTTACAAGCTGACCGTGGAGTACCAGTTTCTTCAGTTGTAAGAGAGCATTTGGCAGGAATTGTAGACGGTGCCACTGCAGAAACGTTTGCATATCTTGAGCTTGTTGAAGATTACACAAGTCCTGCAGATCCACTTTCACCAGCTGGAGAGTCAGAAGTACGCGGTTCTTTCCAACGAGTAGTGGAAACATTGAAATATGATCAAGCGACACCAGAAGAAGCGACGCAACAATTTATGCAAGAAGCACAAGCGATTTTACAATAGATTGATACTGGTTAGTAGGGGCTGTCTTCAAAATGTATAAGCCGCCTAGTTTATGAATCATTGCTATTGAACCTCATCGTTGCGTCGTAAGTCAAGTTCTCACATAGGGAAACCTATTACAAGGGATGATGACTTACGGCGCATCGGTATTTTCAGAGCTGATTTACACACTAAGTGCAAATATTGATAGGATGCTCTACTAGTAAATAGGAGGAAAAATATCATGGCAAAAGCGGATAATGAGGTGAGGATCAACCAAGCACCACCTCCAGATCGTGAAATATTAAGGATGGAGAAGAAAAAAGCTCTTAAAGAAAGCTTAACTGGTTATGCAATTATTTCTCCGTGGCTTTTAGGTTTTTTTGTTCTAGTTTTAGGACCAATCTTAGCATCCTTTTATTTATCTTTTACGGATTATGATCTTCTTTCAAGTCCAACTTGGATAGGATTCGATAACTACGTTCAGATTTTAACGAATGATCCTAGATTCAAAACTTCAATTATTGCAACATTAGTATTTGTGTTTGTTTCCACACCGCTTAAATTGTTATTTGCCTTAGCTTTGGCAGTGTTATTTAATACCGGAAGAAAAGCAACAGGATTTTTTACAACGATTTACTATATTCCTTCTATTATTGGAGGAAGTGTGGCGATTGCGGTTGTCTGGAGACAATTGTTTGGCCGAAATGGTGCTGTGAACGATATATTGGATTCTTTAGGAATTGCAGGATTAAACTGGATTGGAAACCCGGACACTGCGTTGTCGGTTTTAATTATTTTGGTTATTTGGCAGTTTGGTTCACCGATGATTATCTTCTTAGCGGGACTTCGCCAAATACCAACAGAATTATATGAAGCAGCAAGTGTTGATGGAGCAGGACGTTTTCAAACATTTTTAAAAATCACGCTCCCAATGCTTACACCAGTTATCTTCTTTAACTTGATTATGCAAACTATCGGGGGATTCATGTTATTTACACAAGCGTATTTAATTACGCAAGGTGGACCAATGGATTCAACGTTATTTTATGCTCTATACCTATACGAAATGGCTTTTGAATATTTACGAATGGGTTATGCATCTGCAATGGCATGGATTTTATTAGTGCTTATTGCAATTATTACGATAATTATTTTCAAAACATCTAGTAGATGGGTATTCTATGAATCTGAAGGAGGGCGTTAATCATGAAAAAAAAGAATGGAACGCTCTCAAACATCATTTACTATATATTTGTTATTGGTTTCGGCTTTGTTATGATATACCCAATCCTGTGGATGATCGGCAGCTCATTAAAGCCTGAAACAGAAATATTTGGTAATGCAGCTTCGTTAATTCCAGGAGAGTGGTTGTGGGGGAACTATGCGCAAGGTTGGGAAGGTTTTGGAGGGATCGGATTTGATGTATATTTCCGAAACTCTATGATCGTAACCACACTGGTAGTAATAGGTACCGTTTGTTCGGCCAGTATCGTAGCTTATGGGTTTGCGAGAATTAATTTTAAATTCAAAGCAATTCTGTTCGGATGTTTGATGGCGACAGTTATGCTTCCAGTTCAAATTACACTCATTCCGCAATATATTTTGTTTCATAATGTTGGATGGGTAAATACATTCTATCCTTTAATTGTCCCGGCGTTTCTCGGGGGACAGCCGTTCTTTATCTTTCTTTTGATACAGTTTATTAGAGGGATACCACGTGAACTAGATGAAGCGGCGATTATTGATGGATGCAGTAAATTCGGTGTATTTTTAAGAATTATCCTCCCGTTACTGAAACCGGCTTTAGTTACAGTGATAATCTTTGCATTTATGTGGACATGGGATGATTTTCTTGCACCTTTAATTTACTTAAATAGTGCAAGTTTGCATACGGTAACTATTGGATTACGTAATTTCATGGATGCTGATGCCGGAACGAACTGGGGACCTTTATTAGCAATGTCATCCCTTTCGTTATTCCCTCAATTTGTACTGTTTGCTTTCTTTCAGAAGTATTTAGTACAAGGGATTGCGACTACTGGTATAAAATAACGAGAAAGAACTTCATATGAATTTGATTTAATTGGTAAGGAGGAGATATATTTGCCTGCTCTAGAATTTGATGAACAGCAAATAAAAGATGTCATTGATAAGGTAGTCGAAAGAACGTTTAATATGGATTTTCCATGGGATTGGCCAGGAGGTGTTGCTTTCTACGGTGTAACAGAGGCGTATGAAGTAACCGGGGAAGAAAAGTATATGAACTATATCAAAGAGTGGATTGATGAAGAACTAGAAGATGGTCTCCCACCTCTAACAGTCAATGCTTCTTCTATTGGGCACATCTTACTTTCGCTTTATAAATATACAGAAGAAGAAAGATATTTAGAGATTGCTACCCAGATGGCAAATTACTTGTTGAATGAGGCAGAGC
This sequence comes from Salipaludibacillus sp. CF4.18, assembly GCF_051262595.1. Classification (NCBI taxonomy): domain Bacteria; kingdom Bacillati; phylum Bacillota; class Bacilli; order Caryophanales; family Bacillaceae; genus Salipaludibacillus; species Salipaludibacillus sp. CF4.18. The sequence continues at coordinate 6,558 of NZ_JBIMEV010000033.1, read as the reverse complement.
GTTTTGATGGAGATGTATTACAGCATACGGTAAATGGAGAAAAATACAATTTTCCGGAACAAGCCTGGGTAGATACAATGTTTATGGCCGGTTATTTCCTTTTACGAATTGGAAAATTGTTGAATAGGGAAGATTTCTTTGAGTTTGGCTTGAAGCAGTATCACGGTCATGAAAAGTTCCTTCAAGATGATTCAACAGAGCTTTATTACCATGGCTGGGATAACATTGCTGGTAATCATATGTCGAGTGTATTTTGGGCTCGCGGAAACAGTTGGGCAGCGATCACTATGGCAAGAGCATTGGAATTAGTGGAAGTACAACATCCTTCGTATATGATTATTGATGGATCCTTAAGAGACCAACAGAGTGCTCTCGTTCGATTACAATTAGATTCTGGTTTGTGGTCAACGGTCCTAACCGATCCTGCTTCGTATGAAGAATTATCCGGTTCGTGTGGCATTGCAGCTTCTTTATTAGTTCGAGGAAAGCTTTACAACAAACATATTCAAAAATCAATTTCGGGTATATTAAGTTATATTCGGGAAGATGGTTCGGTAATGAATGCTTCGGCGGGTACAGCAGTCATGAACAATGAGCAAGGCTATAAAGAGGTGCCGGCAAAACGTGTACAAGGATGGGGACAAGGACTAGCTTTAGTCTTTCTTGCTTCATTATTAAAACGAAGAAATATTTAATAAATGAATGTCGAAAAAACCTAAAGGAACTTCCTTTAGGTTTTTTTCGACAGGTCAAACGAAGCCCAACTTAGTTTAAATACTCAAATTGTTGTTTTTCAAAAGTCATTTAACATTTTTAAGCTATATATATAAGACATAATTAGGTAAGATGGTATGTAAGCACTTACATTGAATGAAGTGCCTAAGGAGGGATAGATCACTATGCACAAATTTTCGACTGGATTTTATGAAGTATTCGAAAAGTTAATGAATTTAGCAATTTGGAATACCATATGGGTATTGCATACTTTGCTTGGTTTAGGAATATTTGGATGGGCACCAGCAACACTAGCATTGTTTTCGGTGTTACGTAAAAGCAAATTAGAGGAAAATGAGTTTCCAAAAATGAAAACATTTTTCAAAATCTATAAATCTGAGTTTATTCGGGCAAATATCATCGGTTTCTTTATCTTATTCGGGGGATTATCTCTCTTTTTCTCTTTTTACACACTATTAGATATGGATATGTGGTTACGAGTCTCGTTTGGAGCACTTTTATTTGTCGTTTTTATTTTGTATATTATTGTAAGTTTATATATATTTCCGGTGGCAGCACACTATCAAACATCTTTAAAAGAGCACGTTCGCTATTCATTAATGATTGGATTGGCATATTTACCGCAGTCATTTTTGCTAGCGTTCCTACTTGTTTTAATAGGCTTTATCTATCAAGCATTTCCAGGACTGATTTTATTTTATTTAGTTAGTTTTCCAACTACTTTAATGGTATCAATTGCCTTACATGTCTTTCAAAAAATTGAAGAATCGAATCGGAAAGCAGATGTTACGGAAGGCAAAAGTCACTCCTTGGCTAATTTACAACAGTAAAACATGTAATTAAGTCACTTTGTAAACGATATCTTTGTTAAAATGAAAAATGGACTACCATTATGAATGTAATAAATGAGGTGCTCCTTATATTACTCGTCGATTAAATATTAACACCTACACCGATCGTCTCTAGGTGCTAATCGAGGATGTGGAGGTAACGATGAATGTTTTTAAAAAATATCGGATTAACAGTATTTTTTTCGGGAGCTTTTTTTTATTTACTCTATTGATCTTAATTATTATTATATTATTTAGTTACAGATACTCGGCTAATCAAATTGTAGAAACAACAACAGAGCATCAAAAAAATAATTTATACCGACTTAGTGAAGAATTAGGAAGTAATCTTAAAACATTTCAAGACTATTCAGTTATTTTATCCAGACAGCAAATGTTTCGTGAAGTTATAAGTGGTCGGCAATCGAGTGGTACAACTTCACTAACGAATGATTTTTCTAATGTTATCTATAGTGTTCCTGCTATTCATTCTGTAGAAATTTATATGAACTCACCACCAGTGGATAATGTTCAATATCCTGTCCGTTATTTTGAACTTGACGAAGTTTATGAAGCAGAATGGTATAAAGATTTAGAGAATATTTCTTATTCTTGGTTAGGAACGAGAGACGTTGAAACGATGGCGGGACAACATTCGGTTATAAGTTTGGGGCGAAAAATAAATTCCTCTCGCGGAGAACTGCAATCGATGATTGTGATTAATTTAGATCCAGTTACTGTAGAAAGCTGGTTGAGAAAATATCATGAAGATTCACATATGGTTCTATTAGATGAAAAGGGTTCAATTGTCTCTTCTACTGGCAATAATGACATTGGTGATGAACAATATCAGGAACTCATTGATTTCTCTCATACAGAAGAAACCTTTTTTGATTCCCCTTCGCAGGATCAATTGCAAATCGACAATGATATCATAGTGACTACGTCAATTCCAGCTGTTAATTGGACAGTAATGGAAGTGACACCTTATGAAGATATCATTCAGGGAAGCAAGGAAATGGCTAGAACCTTAATCGTTATTGGTTTTTTAGCAACAATAATTGTATTATTTGGGACCATGTTTTTAACGAAAAAATTTACTGATCCAATTCTCGAGTTAACGAAGGTAATGAAATCCTATCAATTAACGAAATCTCGAGTGAGCCTTCCGAGCGGATATAAAAATGAGTTTGGCGAATTATTTAATGGTTTTGATGAATTAACCAATAGAGTGGAAGAATTATACGCTTCTTTAGATGAACAGCATCAACATCAAAGAAAGGCAGAAATAAAGGCACTGCAAGCAAATATAAATCCGCACTTTTTATACAATACGTTAGATCAAATAAATTGGGTGGCTATTGAAAAAGGGAATATTGATATTAGTCGAATGATTGAATTACTTGGCAATATGTTACGTATAGGTCTTTCTAAAGGAGAAAGTATTATATCAGTAGGTGATGAGCTGAAGTATTTGGAATATTATATGAAGCTTCAAGAAATCCAATTAGAAGATCGATTCAGCTACACAATCGATAGTCCGAGAGAAGTGCTGGATTATTTTATTCCTAAGCTTACTTTACAGCCATTTGTGGAAAATGCGATTATTCATGGTTTTCGTGATCGTAGAGAAGGAGTAGTAAAATTAGCAATAACAGAAGAAGACTTTCAACTAAAGATTGAAATTTCTGATAACGGAATTGGCTTCCCGACAAATACAAACTTGCAGAAGGAAAACGACCTCGGAGGATATGGTATTAAAAATGTGATGGAACGTCTTCATATATATTATGGGGAAAAGACAACAATGAGTATAGATAGTAATGATAAAGGAACATCTGTTTTTATTCTAATTCCAAAAGTTAATGATAAAAAATTATTATCAGGTTAAAAAGTCTACTTTCATGAGGAGGTTAACTACATGTGGAAAGTAACGATTATTGATGATGATGACAAAGTTCTACGGGGAATGAAGAAAATTATACCTTGGGATGAGCTATCCTGTGAATGGGCAGGAGAAGCAAGAAATGGACAAGAAGGTTATGAATTAATTAAACGAGAAAAACCAGATCTAATTATTACAGATATATATATGCCAGTTTTAAATGGATTGGAAATGATTAAAAAACTTAGAAACGAAGGTATTGATAGTAGAGTTATTATTTTGAGCGGTTACAATGAGTTTGAATACGCACGTCAAGCAATGAGATTAAATATTGATGACTATTTATCCAAACCTGCATCCCCTGATACGATCAAAGATGTGCTGGAGAAAAGTGTGGCGAAATTGGAAAGGGAAATTAGTGAAGAAATAGAAATGTGTGACCTCAGAGAAAAGGTAAGTTTGTATGAACCTCTAGTGGAAAAAGAATGGATAAAAGCGATTGTAACTGGTGCGAGTACTAATTTTACAAATTTACCGCTAACTGTCGATAAGATCACAAAAAAATGGTCGAAGCAAAAACATGTAGTCATGACATTAACCTATGACCGATCATTGGAGGAATCTTCCTTTTATCGTTCAGATTGGTACCTGTTTAGATTTACTACAAACAACGTTATCAAAGAAGCAGTACATGCCTTTTTTGACGACATCCATTACATTGAACTTCATAGTCACCAAACAGCTATTTGCATTCATTTGAATGAAGAGAACAATGATGATGTAAAACAATCACTTGAAAAACTCCAAAAAATTTTAGTGGAGAAATTCCAGGAATATTTTCAAGTACATGTGTTAATCAGTACTGGCAGTATAAAAGATGATTGGGGTAATATGGCGGATTCGATGAGAGAAGCTTTCGCAAAAATATCTGATAATAGTCAGATGAATGACCCTTCATCAATGTTAGGACAAAACCCGGAAGTAGCATTAGTTGATAAAGATCATAAAACACTGTGGTCTGATTCTATGGAAGCGAATCAACAGATGTCTGAATCTATTCGTTACGCTGACGAAAAAGGTGCGATGGCAGTCATTGATAGGATTTATGAACAAAACAAACATGAATCATTTTCTCGGGGAGAGGGGATAAGGCTTGGTATTGAAATGTGGACAATTATGACTTATTCTCTCTACGATATTGGGATAAAAATCGATGAGATGTACTCTGAAGAATTTGATTTTCATGCAGAATTATTAAAGACCAATACCTGGATTGAGTTTAAGGACTATATGGATGGAGTTGTACGACACATTTGTGAACACCAGCAGTGGGATGAAAATCTTAAACATCGTCAGTTGGTAGAGCAAATGTTAGATTATATACAAAAAAATGTAGGTGAAAATATTACACTTCAAGATATAGCCGATGACTTGTTTATTTCCAGAAATTATTTAGGACAAATTTTCAAGAAGATCGTGGGGGAATCATTTAAAAACTATTTGACTCGTGTACGAATGGAAAAAGCTAAAAAAATGATTCAAGAGGGAAGTTACTTAATCTACGAGATATCCGAAAAAGTAGGTTTTATTAATCCTGCATACTTTACCACAACGTTCAAAAAGTACACCGGATATACGCCAACAGAATTAATTAATAGAAGAACCATATCTTAAAGGAAAGAAGAGATTTTACTAGAATGAAAATGGATAGCTAGATGTTCATTTCAATTTCTTGCGGTCCATGATATAATCGAACTATAACGAACGCAAACGAACATATAAGGAATCTAGTGGAGGAGTGAGTATATTGGATAATCAATTTTCATTACAAGGAAAGGTCGCGGTTGTGACCGGTGCGACAAGAGGATTAGGTCAAGGTATGGCTGTTGGCTTAGCTAAGGCAGGAGCGGATATTATTGGTGTAGGTTTTAGTGAACAAACAGAAACAAAAACAATAATAGAAGATTTAGGTCGTAAATTCTATGAAATTAATGCAGATCTATCAAAACAAGATGAATTGGCTTCAGTGGTTCAGGAAGCGATCAATAAAACTGGTAGAGTTGATATATTAATAAACAATGCAGGGATTATCCGTAGAGAACAGGCAGAAAACTTTTCTGATCAAGACTGGGATGATGTCGTTGATGTGAATTTGAGTGCGGTTTTCCGTTTAACGCGTGATTTTGGAAAACATATGATTGAAAACGGTTCAGGAAAAATTATTAATATTGCTTCGATGCTTTCGTTTCAAGGTGGTATGAAAGTACCCGCTTATTCGGCAACAAAACATGGAGTGGCTGGACTAACTAAGTCATTCGCTAATGAATGGGCAAGTAAAGGTATTAATGTGAATGCAATCGCTCCAGGATATATGGCAACAGACAATACAGCCCCTCTTAGAGCTGACAAGGATAGAAATGCGTATATTACTTCTCGTATACCTCAATCAGAATGGGGAACACCGGAAGATTTAGCAGGTCCTGCAGTTTTCTTAGCTTCAGAGTCGGCAAGATATGTAAACGGGCACATCTTATGCGTTGACGGTGGCTGGATGGGATCATAAATAATAATAGATTGAAACTTTAATTCTATTATTTGTGATTTATTAATAAATTGGATAAATAATCTAAATTGTCGTTTACTTCCAGTTATATATAAGGTATGATAAGAAAAGTAGAAAAAACGACAAGAAAAAGGAGGCTTTACAATGATGACAGTATCAAAAACAAACCTAAACAAACTTTATATGTCTGATTTTTCAGCCTCCGTTAAGATGATTCGTAAATAATAATTTATGACAGTGAAATATGTTGATGTCATGCGTTTACGTAGCAAAATGTATTTTAAGTGATACGTTAAAAAAGGGAGGCTGAATATACCATTCGGTCTCTTTTTTTTATGGAATGAAAATGCTTTTTTGTCATATCATTCATTATTGAAAACCAAGGCCGATTGCTGCCTTGGTTTTTTTGCCGGAATTTATATAGGGTTATTAAAGATTGTTGTTTTCGTCTATCAGAGAGACCCGAATCCGTTCTAGGCGGACGCTTTCCGCGGGTAAGCCTCCTCGGGAAAGTTCGCCCTGCGGGGTCTTTAGTAGTTGCTTTC
>NZ_JBIMEV010000032.1:0-50001 GCF_051262595.1 Salipaludibacillus sp. CF4.18 | reverse complement strand
ATTGTTTCAGGAGAAGTTCTGAAAAAAGAGGATTTAATCTTTTCTTTATAGATAATAAAGTATATATTCTGACCGTTTTTTTGTACTAGAAAAGATTAGCTGATCTAGTAAAAAACACATTTGTATTTAGAATTTCACCCTTCATTCATGTTCATTAGCAAGGAAATGAAAACGATTATCGCAGTTAAATATAAAAACAAGCAAGCTACTTTTGGTAGCTTGCTTGTTTTACGCGATTACCCCAGGTTTTTGTGTGGATGGTTTAATGTATTTTGTTAACAATTTTCGTGAGATTGGACCAACAATTAGTAACTGCGCTGGGAAAGCTACGATAAAGTTTAGACCAACAATTTTAAGGTAGGCTGTGAAAATAGAACCCTCCACTCCTGACATGAACGACATTAAAATAAGGCCGTATCCTGACATAATAAGAACCATCATCGGGACCATACAGACAGACATGGCCAAAATAAAGTTGAGTTTTTTTGACTTATCGTAAGGTATTGATAATGCAATTTTACGCGCTTGCGGTTCAACTATTGACTCTACGATAAACGCGATGATAAACGTAATGACAAATTGAATTACTAAGCTTCCTACTGTAATTGATGAAAATTCGACGTGTAAAGCTGTGTTATAAACTGACATGATTAGTACCATTCCGAAACACATAAAAAGTCCAAAAATGATCCCTTCTTTTTTATTACTAGGCAAGTAAAAACATCCTTTCTTATAGAACATAGATGTAATTATATATCCCTAGAATTATTTTCATAAGTGACGTTTTTGTGAACTTTTTATGAAAAACATTGTTCGATTTTTTTGATTCACTTAATTTTACTATTCATTGTTTTCCTTTAACCGCAATTCAATGCGTCTTATTTTCCCAGAAGTAGTCTTTGGAAGCTCATGAGTATAAGTTACTTTTCTTGGATATTTATATGGTGCTGTCAGCGTTTTGACGTGGTTTTGAATGTCAGTAACGAGTTCGTCCGATTCCTGACCGGGCTCTTTCAGCACAACAAACGCTTTAACGATATTACCTCTTACCTCATCGGGGCTTGCAATGACGGCACACTCTTTCACAGCTGAATGCTTCATAATGGCATCCTCGACTTCAAAAGGTCCAATTGTATAACCAGAGCTTACGATAATATCGTCGGAGCGACCTTCAAACCAAAAGTATCCGTCAGAATCTTTTTTAGCTTGATCCCCGGTTATGTACCAATCGCCTCGATAAGCCATGGAAGTTCGCTCGGGATCCTTGTAGTATTCCTTGAATAATGCCGGTGTACTTTTATGAAGGGCAATATCTCCTTGTTCGCCAATTTTCACAGGCAAGCCATCTTCGTCAATAATCTCTACTCTGTTCCCTGGTGTAGGTATCCCCATGGATCCAGGTTTAATTTCCATTCCGATCATTGTACCTACTAGCAAGGTACTTTCCGTTTGGCCATAACCGTCTCTTACATTGACATTGAAATGGTGCTTAAACGTTTCAATGACCTGTCTGTTCAACGGTTCTCCGGCTGAAACGGTACTTCGAAGGTTTGGTAACTGGTATTCATCAAGGTTGTCCAGCTTAGCCATAAACCGGTATTCCGTTGGCGTGCAGCATAAGACTTGAATCTGATGATCTTGAAGGAGCTGCAAGTAAAGTGACGGATTAAACTTGCCGTCATAAACAAAAGCAGTGGCCCCCATACCGATCGTTGATAGGAAGGGACTCCATACCCATTTCTGCCATCCCGGTGCGGCTGTTGCCCAAACAACATCACCCTGTTCAACACCAAGCCATTCTTTGGAAGCTGTTTGTAAATGGGAGTAGGCCCAACCGTGTGTATGCACAACAGCCTTTGGATTCCCTGTCGTTCCGGATGTATATGGAAGAAAGGCAGTTTCATCACGGTTAGTCGGAATGGCATCAAATGAAGAAGACTTTTGTTCTGCCAGCATGGATAAGGAATCCCAACCTGTTACATTCTCTCCAACTGAACACTTCAAACGGAGGGAAGGCATTGTTTCTTGAATGGCATCTACTTCTGTTGTAAATGCACTGTAAGCAATGACTGCTTTGGCTTCAGCATGATTAATTCGGTAGCTTAAGTCTTTTGCCCGTAGCATTTCGGAGCAAGGTATGATAATCAAACCTGCCTTAATGCATGCTAGATAAATAAAATAAGTTTCCGGCAATCTTGGGAAGATTAACAGGACCCGATCTCCTTTTTCAAGACCTTGACTAATTAATGCATTAGCAAATTTATTCATCTGCTCGATCATTTCCGCATATGTAATGTTTCGAGAGTCCCCTTCGTCATTGAGCCACTTAATAGCTAGACGTTCAGACCTAGAATTAAGATTTTCGATTTCCTGTGCTAAGTTATACATTACTGGAGCAACTAAATCTTGCATGTCTAAATTCCCCTCTTCCAATTATCTTAATAGTTAACTAACTTATCCATCCATTATACAGAAAATCACCATACAAAAGAATTAATACGGTTTTGGCAAACGGGATGGTGTTTACGAACCAAATCGTGAAACTGAAAGGTGGTTTTGCGCAGAGTTGATATCTTTTGAAAGTACTCAAAGAAGCGAGGCATGGCTCACCTTTGTTTAAAGTAAAACAGCCCCCTATTAGTCAGGCAGATAAAAAAACCCTACTTTAGTTATAAAGAGCAGGGGTTGCAGCCTTCGCTTCTTCGAGTAAACTTTTTAAAAAGTCAATGTTGACAGCTATCTTTACGCCACTCGTGTCAAGGGAAACCCACCCTTGATACTTAAAAGATGGCGGTGGAAGCTGACGCTGTCTAATAAAAGACGGCTATGCCGTTTTTCTTAGGCAAAGCGGTAATAAATGAGAAGGATTGTAGCCAATACAAACAAAAAGTTTAAAAAGACGAATACGATTTTTTCTAAAGGACTCTGATGCATGCCAATCGGGGGCTTGTAAAAAGAGACCCCTTCAATGATAAAAGTAATTAAAATAATATGAATCATTAGGTGTCCAATAATTTCCGTTGTTCCAAACAGCATCGTTGTCGACACGAATATAATGGTAAGTACAAGTGCTAACAAACGGTTGAGAATCCCTACAACGAGAAGGTAACCTACGACAAATTCAATGTAGGCACTAAGAATAACGAAAGTCTCCGGAGAGAAACCGAATGTTGGAACACCATGGTTTAAAATCACATCAGTAGCCATGGTAGGATAGACGAATTTCTCGACGGCAACCCAGCAAAGGGATAATCCGGTTGCCAAGTATAAAACAGGAAAACCCCAAGCTTGTAGTTTGGTACCTTGAAACAGCAAAATGAAAATGACAGCAAGGTAAAAAGCGTAATCGAGCATATGGAAGATCCCGTACTCCAAGGTTGTTATGGAAAACAAAAGTAGAAGTAAGATTCCTGCTGCTCTCGTAGCAAATAGGTGTGGAATGAGCAAAAGTATAATAGCAGCCCATGGCAGGATCGTCCACATTTCGGTAGGGGCCAATAACTCCGGCGCAAACAGTCCACCTGTGAACACTTGAACGAGAATAGCGAGAGCTGCCCCATATTTAATGATCCAATAGGTGTAAGATCTAAAACTTCCTAAGCTCTGTTCAACTTTTTTTAATGGCTGATAGGCCATGATTTTTGGTACAAGCTGCGGTAAAACGGCTAATATTACTGCGGTAATAAAGGCTAAAGTGACAAATAAAGGACTAATGATTTGTTCGATGGGTGCTCTCTCGGCTTCAGCCTCTGTAAACCATTTCACGTGCGAATGCACCATGACAGATGGAATAAAGAGCAATATTAAAAAAAGGGAACTAGCTTTCAAAAAGTAATTTTTCATCGGTCCGTTAACTCCTTCAGTGTAGTGTTGAATTTAGTGTATGTAGGAAGAGCCTAAATCACTATAACAGATAAACATTTATTTTTTAGCGGAGCTGAAATGAAAAAAGTCCCTGACCTCAATAGATCAAGGATCAGGGCTTCTCCGTTTTCCTAAACTCCCACTGGAGCCAAGGTTTTCGTATTTTGTTCAGCCGCTGCGAGACCGGCTTTGTTAATGAAGTTAAACGGTTGATTAAAGTGTGGTTGGAAAAAGAAGTCCACGTAGCCGAGTTCATCAATGGTCATACCCGATTGGATGCAAACACTAAGCGTATTAATAGATTGTGTGACATCTGCTTTTGAAAGAACTTGTGCGCCTAGAATGCGGCGGCTGTCCGGATCAAAACTGACTTTGAGTTGAACGTTCTCGGAAGAAGGCATGAATTCAGGACGATGATTATCATTGATTGTGATACTTTTCACATTAATAGCCATCGCTGAAGCGCTCGTTTCCGTTAGACCAGTAGAAGCCATGTTTAAGTCATAGATGTGAAGACCTGATGTTCCTTGAGTACCAACATTTTTGATAGTGGGTTCAAAAATATTACGAGCAACGAGTGTACCCATGCGAACCGCATTCGTAGCTAACGGAATATACGCATGATCTCCGGTTGGATTGTACTTCACTGCACAGCAGTCTCCGGCAGAGAAAATGTTAGGATCGCTGGTTTGCATAAAGTCATTTACTTTAATCGCTCCGTTTGGAAGCATATCGACTTTTCCTGTAAGCAGTCCTGTATTAGGTTTGAATCCAACGCAGAGGATGACGAGGTCTGTTTGAAGGCGTCCTGTGCTAGTAACGACCGCTTCAACTTTGCCATTCCCTTCGAACTCCTTCACAGATTCACCGAGTCTCAATTCAATTCCTCGTGAGCGGAAATCTGCTTCCACCGGATCTGTGAATTCTTGATCAAGATATTTGTTGAGTATCCGGTCTACGCCATCGATAAGTGTCACCTTTTTTCCTGACTTTTCAAAGGCTTCGACGAGTTCGACGCCAATATAGCCAGCGCCGACAACCGTGATATGTTCGGCCTCTTTACTTTTTTCAATGATTGTATTTGATTGTGCATAATTTTTTGCTAACAACACGTTCTCAAGGTTGACGCCCTCAAGAGGCGGAATTACCGGCCAAGAGCCTGTTGTAAACACGAGTTTGTCATAACGATCATAGACCGTTTCATTTGTAAGCAAGTTGAGCGCTTCGATTGTCTGTTTTTCTGTGTCTATTTCTTTCACTTCGTGTTGCATGTTGACCTGAATCCCGAGTTTACGAAGCGCCTCTGGTGAAGAATAGAACAAGCTTTGTGCATTTTCTACGACTCCTCCAACATATAGTGCAAGTCCACAAGATAAAAAGGAAACATTGTCATTTCGTTCATATACGGTAATCTCGGCTCCTGGATAAAGAGTGGCCATATTTTTTAAAGCGGCAGTGCCAGCATGTGTGCTTCCAATAACAGCGATTCTCATAATAATAATTCCTCCTATTATTTCACTTGTGATTAATTTCACATATCAACCATAAACATAGTTTAAACCGTAATTAAAAAAAGCGCAACCCTTTTGCTCATATTTTCACAATGTATTTTTAACTTATAGGTCAGTCCGGTGGGAAATGGTCTGCCGGTTAAGTGAAAGTCGTCGAGAAGTTATGATTAAGTTAGACGAAAAAGTATGGGAGGCTAGAATCGTGACTCCTGCACTTTTTGAATTAGAAAATGTATCGAAGACTTATAAAAAAGGGAAAGCGTCTAAATTGTAGCGAATTCAAGTATCATATCTAATAAGAGCAACCTTCTTGCATCTAAAAGAACAGCTGATGTAAACTAGTAAAAACTCGGAAAGTTATTGAAAAGTACTGCCAAGATCATCTATCTCAATAGAAAACAAGGAGTATGATATGTATGAGTTTTAAAGCTTTTGTTATTCAAAAAGAGAATAATCACGTTTCATCCAGCATCGAAACTTGGGAAGAATCGCAGCTTTCTGAAGGGGAAGTGACGATAGCTGTTTCCTATTCAAGTGTAAATTACAAAGATGCAGTGGTTGGAAAAACAGGTCAGCTTGCTGAGTTTTTCCCATTAATTCCTGGTATAGATTTAGCGGGGAAGGTTATATCTTCCGCAGATTCCCGTTTCAAAGAAGGTGACAGTGTCATTGCAACAAGTTATAAGATCGGTACTGGCCAACATGGTGGGTTTAGTGAAGTTGCGCGTGTTCCGGCTGATTGGGTTGTGCCTTTACCAGAGGGGCTGACGTTAAAAGAAGCGATGTCTCTAGGCACAGCAGGTTTAACCGCTGCTCTATCTATCCAACGTTTGGAGGATAACGGGTTAACTCCTGAGGATGGCCCAGTTCTTGTTGCTGGCGCGACTGGAGGAGTTGGAAGTCTTGCTGTGGCGATGTTAGCCAAAATTGGCTATGAAGTTATGGCAAGTACTGGCAAAAAAGAAGAACACGAATTTTTATATCAAATAGGTGCGAAACACGTCATTGATCGGGCGGAAATTACAGCAGGGGATAATAAACCTACTCGTAAGCAGCAGTGGGCAGGTGCTGTTGATCCAGTAGGGGGACCGATTCTTTCTTACATTCTTTCCACATTGAAACGAGGCGGATCTGTAGCTACAAGTGGTTTCACAGCAGGCGCACAGGTAGAAACGAGTGTTATTCCGTTTATTGGCAGAGGGGTGAACTGGCTAGGAATTGATTCTGTAACATGTGATATGAAGCGGCGTAAACAGGCATGGAGCAGATTAGCCACAGACCTAAAACTAGATCAATTAGACACGATTGCACATGAAGTTGGCCTAGAAGATTTAGACCATGTTTTTTTACAATTGTTAGCGGGTCAAGCAAAAGGGAGAACCGTTGTGTCTTTTTAATAAAATGTAAAGGGGATGTTCCGAAAGGTCTTTTTTACCTTTTGAAACATCCCCTTCTTCTAATTGGAATAACTATTCTTGTATTTGTGAGAACTCATGGACCCAAACTTGCATATCCGCTTTCCATGGCATACCCGGATGGAAAGATAGGATCGAATCTTTATACTCCTCCAAATTATCATATCCCTCTTGCACAGCAATTTCGTCTGTAACGTCACCTAAAGTTTGCTTGTACACACGTTCTACTTTAAATGATTTTCCTTCCAGCACCATGATTTCACCAGGATCAGCATATCTGCCATTTCTTCTTGTTGCGGTCTTTTTCCCTTTAAGCACCTTTTGAACATCTTCTTTTTTTGTAACCAGTCGATCGATCTCACAGGTTTTAGGTGGTAATTCATTGTTGTAAGTCACTATTTATTCCCCTCTTTTCTCTTTCCTCTATTTTATACTATTAAAGGTCAGACTGGAACATTTTCGAGGTGATAATTACTATAAAATACGAGATGAATGTAGGATTCGCTATTTTAGAGTTTTTACTAGGACTATTAATTACCAGGTGAAACTAGATCTCATACCTTGAAATCGTGATCGATGATTTAGACTAAGGCTTATTAATGCAACCTCTTGTTATAAGTCGAAAACAGAATTGGTTTATTGTACCGCTATTCTGACAGTTCACTTTCTGTTATCCATTTATGATTTGTTACTTCTTCTCCGCCATCTGTAGGAGTGAGATCCACCATATACACAGTCGTTTCTTCAGCCGAATCAATTTCAGCAGTTGCACCTTTCATACCTTCCATGTGTTCAGCAGCTAAAATTACCTCTGTACCAGGTTCTAAAGGTTTCGGTCCAGCATCTTCTAATTCCTCATGAATAACCCATTTATGATTTTCTACTCTTTGTTCACCAGTTGTTGGAGTATAAGAGACAGAATAGACCGTAGTATCATAGGCACCAGCAATCGTTGCTTCAGCACCTTCCATACCTTCCATATGATCTGCTTCGATTGTCGCTTGACTTCCCTCTTCATAAGTTGGATTTTCAGACCCTTCTAATCCTTCAGGTACTTCTCCTGAACCAGAATGGTCCATATCTTCATGTGGATCAGATTCTGTTTCTGTGTTTTCCTCTGTCCCAGCCTCTATTTCTGAATTTGTTGCTTCTTCTGGGTTGGCATCTTCATTAACTCCAGCACACGCAGATAAAGCAAATACGGAGAAAAGGGTAAGTAGTCCTATCAATATGTTTTTCATACTCATTTTTATGCTCCTTTCATTTTTAGAATTCTTTATTACACTACCCAATAAGTGTGCAGAATATATGCAGAGTTTATGGTATTTTATTTAAATTACTTTCTTATAACAAAATCAGTATTAAGAGTTTTATTGTAACTTCTTGTTCTTATCAGCACATTCTCCATCCAAATGAATTCATTCAGCCATCATTTTAATATCATCCTCTTGTTGACATGCATCATAATAGTGATTACATTCTTTCATCCATTCATGTAAAGTTAAAATAAGCTCTTGATACTGTTCGTGTGCCATATAAAACCTCCATAGTTTTTTACTTACTTGGATCATTAAAATAGCTGCTCTATTTGTATAAAACAATCTACTAGTAGGTAAAACTCCATAAAAAATGCATATATTTTTTATAATATATAAAAGGTATAAAGCAGTGTGTCGAGGATTGAAAGAAATAAGGAGAGTGATGGTTATGCATATGATCCATGGTTATGGTGGATGGAGTTGGATGATGATTTTCATGATAATCAATTTGGTTGTCTTATTTAGTATTGGAGTATATCTCATACGTTACCTCGTTCGTGGTTCAAAAAAGCAGAAGAAGGAACCAATAGACATACTAAATGAGCAACTAGTAAAAGGCGAATTGAATGAAGAAGATTACGATCGTATGAAGCGCAAGCTAAAAGATAAATGAGATGAAAAAGGCGGATTGTTGGTGTTATTGGAGAAGAGGAATCGAAATGTTTAACAAATTGTCATTAAAGATAGGTATGTTATTTTTTGTGTTTATCTTATTTATCGAATCGGTATTATTTATCTTCTTATATATGAATTTAGCGAATGATCGAATTGATGAAGTTCTTAGCGGGTTATTGGCTCAAGGTAATAGTCACCGTGATGTTTTGGAGAAAAATTATGACCCGGTTACATTAAACCATGTCGTTTTAATGGAATCGGAAACAGAAACAATGGTAGTAATAACAGATGAAAAAAATACTCCTATCGCACAGTCAAATTCAATTGAGCAAGAAATGGAAAAAATGATGGACCATACCGATACACTGCCACATGATGGGGAAATCATTGCAGATCAATGGAGAAATGACACCTATATTGCAACGGAAAGTCCAATCCGAATAGACGGAGATCTCCGAGGCTATGTCTACATGTTTGCTGAATCAAACATGATAAAAAATGGAATTAGCCAATTAAGTTATCAGTTTATACTCAGTGGTATTCTAGTGGTCATACTAACGATCTTAATGATATTTATACTTACACAGTTTATTACTTTGCCGTTGGTGCGAATGAAAGAAGCTACTGAAAAAATGTCTCAAGGACAATTAGAGATTACTTTAGGATATGAGGGAAATGATGAGCTTGGACAACTAGAGTCTTCTATACGTAAACTGGCTCAAGATTTGGAAAAGCTTAAGCAAGAAAGAAATGATTTTTTAGCTAGTATTGCCCATGAACTTAGAACACCTCTGACATATGTGAAAGGATATGCTGAAATTGCTAATCGAGATGGTATATCAGAAGAGGACCGAAAAAATTATTTAGTAATTTTAAAAGAGGAAGCTGACAATATATCTAAACTTGTGAGTAATTTGTTTGAGTTAGCTAAAATAGATCAAAATCAATTTTCAATTAATACACAAAAGATTCATTTATGTGATCCTATTGAGCATATTGTTGAAAAAACAAGACTTTTAGTAGTGGAAAAAGGGATTCAATTAAACATTGATTGTCAAAAAGAAGTTACAGCAATGATAGACCCGGAACGCTTTCAACAAGTGTTACTTAATTTATTGGATAATGCGATTAAACACTCACACGCTTCTTCAAATATCACGATATCAGTAAAAGAAAGGGAAAAATGGATAGAAGTGAATGTTGAAGATGAGGGTGAAGGGATTTCGAACCATCATTTACCGTATATTTTTGATCGTCTTTATCGTGTAGATAAATCTAGGTCAAGAAAATTGGGCGGAACAGGATTAGGTCTATCTATTGTCAAAGAAATTATTGAGGAGCACCAAGGAACAATGCAGGTACAAAGTACAGTGGGTAAGGGAACAAAAATCACTATTCAATTAAAAAAGGGGCTTGACCATGGATGAGATTTTGGTAGTTGATGATGAGCAAAGAATGTTAGATTTACTATCGTTGTATTTGTCTCCTCATGGGTACATATGTAAAACAGTTGCATCGGGAGAAGAAGCTTTAAAGCAAGTGGAGCAGAAAGATTTTGATTTGATTTTGCTTGATATCATGATGCCTGACAAAAGTGGCTGGGAGACGTGTGAAGAAATACGCGAAATCACGGATATTCCTATTATTATGGTTTCAGCAAGAGACCAAAAGCCGGATATTGTTAAAGGGCTAAGGTTAGGTGCGGATGACTATATAACGAAACCCTTTGATGAAACGGAGCTATTGGCAAGAATGGATGCTTTATTAAGACGTTTCAAACTAGGGGATAAAGTAGATTTTAAAGGGCTTATTTGGGATGGCGTACGACATGAATTAAAATTCAATGATAAAGAGATTCGATTAACACCAAAAGAGTTTTCAATAATAGGACATGTCATGAAACATCCGAACCTAGTATTTAGCCGTGAACAACTCATAGAGTTAATTTGGGGATTAAATTCAGAAACAGAAGGAAGAACCGTCGACTCTCATGTTAGAAACATAAGGGAAAAAATACGTCACGCAGGTTTTCCTGTGGAAGACCATCTCCTGACAGTATGGGGAGTCGGATACAAATGGATTAAATAGTAAAGGTGAAATGATAGTCTTTAAAATGGGTGGTCATATGAAGCGATAAGTGCTATCCGAGCAAGTAATAGAACGAGTGAAGGTTGATATTAAAGCTTTCTCTGGAGGATAAATACAGAAGTGATTTAAGAAATAAAATAAATACTAAGCTAATGCATAAAAATTAGCCTCAGATCGGATGAATGCCATGTACATCAAAAACAAATATCTTAAAAGAATTTTTTGAAATGATTTTTATAAGTATGGAAGTTTTGCATTTTTGAAAGGATCAATTATGAAATGTGGTATATATACGCAATATTATAGACGAGTTGTACTACAAATAAATATACCAATAAAGGATAAACCGCTATATAACCACAAAAAATGCCTATCAAATGAGTATACAATTTGATAGGCATTTTTTATAGGAAGAAACCGTTAATACCATTGTTATGAAAAGTTTTGATCCCTTTTTTACGTGAAGCAACAAAAAATAGAAACAGGACATAAGAATGTCACATTTAATTAGCGGTATTTTCATAGAACTTTCACATTGTAATTGTATAGTTTTTTAGAAGGTGTTTTCGTAAACTTTGTCATTTTTAGAAAACAACCTCTCAGAAAGAAATATGGAGGAGGGTCCTAATGGCGGCGGTCAGTAAATTAATGTCAATCTCCTTTATTATTATAACTATCATTGCAGGCATTATTTCTTTTTATATGATGAGCGATTTACAAAAGGAGCAGAAGAAAAGCCAGATAGAGGAACTGACTTCGCAACTTATTAATTTCGTTATCTTTATTTGGGTTGGAAAACTCATCTTAAATTTTTCCATATTTATGAACGACCCAATGGCAATATTAGCTTATCCAAGTGATTCAAGTTCATTTTACCTAGCGGTGTTATTCAGTGGATTATTTCTGTTTTATAAGTCAAAAAAGGGAAAGATCGATGCACTTATGTTTATGGCATCTTTTATCCATGTATTTTTAGTAGCATCCTTTTTGTATGAGTTTATACAGTTTGTCTGGAACAACAATCCATATTCGTTTGGATATATGATTTTACTGGCAATTCTCCTCGTTTTATTTTTATTCATCCACGGGGTGACAATTAATATGTTACTAACCGTTGTGTTAATCGGATGGTCTTTAGGATTGTTCGTACTAACCATTGTCCAACCGTATGTGACGGTATTTGGTTATATTATGCAATCGTGGTTTGTGGGAGTGTTTTTTGTAATAGGTTTTACCATAATCATAATAAATCAAAGAAAGAAGGTGCGAAATGAGTGGAATTGAAACAGATACAGTATTTACAGTAGGGATGCTGTTAGCTATTGCAGCTGGAGCACTATCTTTTCTATCTCCTTGTGTACTACCAATTTTCCCAGCATATTTATCCTACATTACAGGAGTAAGTGTGAAAGAATTGCAAGGAAAACAAACCTCTGAAATTCGCAAGAAATTATTGAGCCATTCCATCGTATTTTTGTTGGGAGTGTCGCTCGTTTTTATTAGCTTGGGCGCCAGTGCTTCCTTTTTAGGGCAATGGATACAAACCTTATTACTTGGTGACTCAGGATTATTTATTCAACGTATTGCGGGTATTTTCTTAATTATTATGGGTTTATTCATAGCAGGTTGGATTAATATAACTGCATTAATGAAGGAAAGACGTTTGCATATATCCAAAAGATCACCTGGGTATGCTGGAACCTTCTTTGTAGGACTAGGATTTGCTGCAGGCTGGACCCCGTGTATAGGACCGATCTTTGGTTCCATATTACTTCTAGCAGCGAGTAATCCCACCCAAGGTATGTTTTATACAGTCATGTATGTTATCGGCTTTGTTTTGCCATTTCTAATATTAACTTTTTTCCTCGGATCAACGAAATGGATCGTTCGTCGTAGTCAAGTGATTATGAAAGTGGGCGGAATCATTATGATTGTTATGGGATTGGTATTATTTTTAGGTCAAATGCCCCGTATTTCAGCTTTTTTACTTGATTTAATAAAAGATACGTGGTTGGCAAAATTAGGTTAGAGATGGAGGTTATATCAATGAGTAAACGAAATAAAATAATTCTTGCTTTACTGGTTGTAGGAATGGTGGGGTGGGCTGTTATTGATCTTGTCATGTCAACTAGTGAAGGCGCTAATCAAGAAGATAACGTCATTGTCACAGAAACACCATCTGCGGATGATGAAGAGGTCGTCGCGTCTGATAGCGTTGGGCTTGGCAAAGGTGAAATAGCGCCTGATTTTGAACTGACTACATTGAAGGGAGAAAAAGTTCGGTTATCGGACTACAGAGGGAAACGTGTCTTTGTTAATTTTTGGGCCACTTGGTGTCCTCCGTGTAGAGCAGAGATGCCTGACATGGAAAAACTATATGGAAAAACGAACATAGAAATTTTAGCAGTTAATTTGACAGAATCAGAAAAAAGTGAAGAAAATGTCGCAACGTTTGTAGACGAATTCGGGCTGACTTTTCCGGTGTTGATGGATGAGGAATCGGAGCTGGAATCTACTTACCAAGTTCAGGCATATCCAACTTCTTATTTGATTGATTCAAATGGTCGTATACAATATATTGCATTAGGCGCGATGAATTATGATCTTATGTTTCAAGAGTTTGAAAAAATGGAATGATTTTTTGTTGTTTAGTATATTAGTTTCTTCCTCTTCGTGGGTAGGATTGGATAGTGCAAAGAACAGAGGTGACATGAATCTTTTCATGTCACTGAATTAGGGGAACTATATATGTCAAAGCTAATGATCTTTTAAAATCTACAACTCTAAATTTCAGCAAAATTTATTGATGTAATGGGGGATACAAACATGAAAAACCGACGACTGCTTAAACGTTCCATCATTTTAGGAGTGATGTTGGCAGCTATTGGTTATACGTTTTATATTCATTTTTCTGAAGATAGAGGCCTTGTAAGTCAAGGGGATACTGCACCGAATTTCGTGTTAGAGGACATGGAAGGGAATCGTTTAGAGTTAGCAGAGCTCCGAGGTCAAGGTGTATATTTGAATTTTTGGGCAACCTACTGTCCATACTGTGTGCAAAAAATGGAATATTTGCAGAAATATCACGAAGATTACAAAGAAAAAGGTGTGGAGATTATAAACATAAATGTCGATGAGACGACATTACAAGTAGAACGTCATCAGGAAAGAAAAGGACTTAGTTATTCATTATTTATTGATCGAAACATGCTTGTGAGTAATGCATATGGAGTTTCAGTTCTTCCAGCAGTATTTCTTATTAATGAGGATGGACAAGTGTTAGAGGCAGAAGTTGGCGCTAAAACAGAAGAGCAAGTTATAGCAGCGCTGGATAAATTAATACCGATCAACTAATAGGGGCTATTAACAATTAACAGCCACCTAAAAGCCGCTCGCCTAAAGATGGAATTCTTAAGACGAGCGGAATAAGTTAGTTGTCTAATTTAAAGACCATTCTGCGATTTAACTTTAAACACTTTTATCGATTGCTGAGATGAGTCTATTTTCAATTTCTAATGCTGTTTTGTGTAATCTGTCATCATTTACGAGTTTTATCAATGAACTGGGTTTCGGCATTCCAATTTTCGTTTTATCTTGATCACTATAAACAACGATTTTACAAGGTAAAAAGTAACCAACCATCTGATTCATATCTAACATCATTTTTGCTTCATGCGGATTACATACTTCTAAAATTCTAAACGGTTGTTCATGGTCTAAGCCTTTCTCTTGTAGTTTACTTTTAACATCAAAATCCCATAAAATACCGAATTTTTCTTCCTCTAAATTTTTTTGTAATTTTTCGATTGTAGCATCGATTCCGTTCGTAGTCTCCACTGTGTAATCAAACATGTTCACCACTCCTTAAGTTGGAATTAGTTATATAACTATTTATACCCATATAGGTATCTGGATAAACCATATTAGCAAACGAAAGCAATGTTAACTTGAAGAATAACTTATTTTAATGGTAATGCTAGGGTGAATGTATGAATGTTACCAACCGAGTTAACATTTACACTACCGCTATGCTGGGTGACAACAATTTCCTTGACGATGGCCAGGCCAAGACCCGTGCCACCGGTTTTTCGGTCACGTGAAGCATCAACACGGTAAAAACGTTCAAACAACCACTCTCTGTCCTTATCTGGAATAGAGTGCCCGGGACTGGTCACACGTATTTCATACATATCGTTATTTATAAACCCTTTAAGTTCAATTGGAGTGTTTCCATCATAATATTCAATCGCATTTTGCAGAAGGTTTGTCACAGCCTGCTGTATACCATCTTTATTTAATAATATCTTTTGAGAGGTCACTTCTAGAAGAAAAGGAATGTGTTTGTGTTGTAACTTTAATCGAAACAAAGCAATACTTTCATCTAGAACAGCCTTGATGTCCATCGTTTCTTTGTCAATAATGGAATGGGAGGAGATCTCATTCCATTTACTCATTTCAGATAGCTGGTTAACCATGCTAATTAAGCGCTCTGATTCTTTATGCAAAGACCCATATAGCGGCTGTTCGCCTTGAATAACTCCGTCTCTCATTGCCTCAAGATAGCCGTTAATATTCGATAAGGGTGTGCGTAATTCATGAGCCATGTCTGCGAGCATTATATTTCGTGATTCTTCATTTTTTCTTAAACGTATATTAAGTTCATTAAAGTGCATCGTTAATTGATCGATTTCACGAAAAGAGGTCTTCTTAATTATAGGTGGATAATTCCCCTTACTTAGATCATTGGTCGATTTAACTAACTCATGTAAAGGAGATAGCATTCTTTTTGTGAAAAAATAATAAATAAAAGCACCAGTAATAATAATTACGGAGGAAATCCACCACAAAAGGGAAGCTAATTGTTCATTAAATATCAATTGTTTTTCTTCCGATGCTGTGGGGAATTGCTCAACGAGGAAGCAAGCCGACGAATAAATAGAGTAACTGCTAATAATAATGAGAAGTGCACCTGTTCCAACATTGATTATGGTTAATCGATGAAGCATACTTGGAGATGATTTTCTTTTATCAGTCAGTTTAGCAAACAAATTGATACCCCATTCCCCTCACAGTAACAACTCTTTTAGGTTGCGAAGGTTCTTCCTCAATCTTTTCCCTCAGCTTTTTAATATGAGCATCGATCGTCCGATCAAGAATATCGCTTTCTGCATTAGGATGAATTTGCTGCAAGAGTTGATCGCGAGATAATACGATATTAGGATTCTCCATGAAGTAATAAAGCAAATTAAATTCATATTTAGTTAATTTAACCTTTTTACCGTTCATCAGTACTTCGCCTTTTCGAGGTTTGATCACTAAACCACCGTGGCTAATTTTTTGGCAAAACTGGCCACCTCTTCTTAACACAGCCTCAATTCTTGCCATGAGTTCATTTGGACTGAACGGTTTTGTTATATAGTCATCAGCGCCCATTTTTAGTCCTTTAATTTTATGTTCACTGCTCGTTTTTGCGGTAAGCATAATGATGGATATCTCATTTCGCTCCATATCTCGAATCCATTTGCAAACCGATTCTCCACTTAATTTAGGTAGCATCAGGTCAAGTATGACAAGACAAGGAGAGTGCATAAGGAATAGTTCTTTTGCTTCTTCCCCATCTCTAGCAGTAATCACCCTATATTTGTTTTTTTGTAGATAGATTCGTATTAAGTCTCTAATCATTTCATCGTCTTCCACGACAAGTACAAGTTGCTCCATAATAATCACCTTTTCTAACCTATACTGCAGTCTCAGTCTTTATAAGACGACAGCTGCCATCACGCTAGTTTTTTTCTTAATCCATTTCTGCAAACCTTTGTACGATCATTTCTTTATTTAGTGGTCCGAAAGCAATACTTTGTATCCGACCTTGTGAATCAATTAAGTATGAGGTTGGAATCGGCTGAACTTCATATATATCTGCAACCTCGATTTTTTCATCTAAAAGAATTGGAAATGTAAGTTCAAAATCGTCTTTAAAACTTTTTATACTATCGATGTCAGGTTCGGTTTCTGTTAGGTTAACTGCTAAGATTTTTATATCATGTTCTTCATAAACTTCTTGTATATCAGGCATCTCAGCGCGGCAGGGGGGGCACCACGTTGCCCAAAAGTTTACCATCACCTTTTCTCCTCGAAAATCTGATAGTTTTACTTCATCACCGGCTAGACTATCTAACGTAAAATCAGGAGCAAAATTACCTTCATCGAGGCCAATATCCTTCTCTTGGATAATTTGTTCATTTCCTTCGTTTTCATCATTGGTGGTTTCTAAGGTAGCATTATTATTTTCACCTTCATTCGATTGTACACTATTAGGTTTCAGTTCTGAAGTTTGTTCTGAGGAGCTACTCCATTCAATACTCTGAAAGAGTGTCCAACCTATCATACCTGCTAATAAAATGATAAGAGACCATTTTTTCATTTAGATTCATCCTTTTTCGCTTTTTATAAGAGTAGGAAATTATAAGTTTTCTGCTTTCTTCTCGCCGCTCACCTTAGTAGAAAGCCAGCCTTCATTTCGAGTAGCATCTAACGCAATTAATAGGTGCTGCATGGGTCGATGGAAGCTGACGCTGTAATTAAAAGGTGGTAAGCGTTTTTCTTACAAGATAAGAATTTATAAAATTCTTGGTTTTTTAGAGATTTTTATTATCGTCGAACAGAGAGACTCGAATCGGCTCTAGGCCGACGCTTTCCGCGGGCAACGACCTCAGCCTCCTCGGGAGAGTTCGCCCTGTGGGGTCTTCAGTCGTTGCTAATTCCGTAGGAGTCGCCACCTTCGCTACTTCGAGCTCTTAAAAATTGAGTTAAGAAAGCAACTGCTTCTATTTTAAATAAGACGCTACGCGTTTTTCTTAACCAAGATTTTCGAACCTTGTTCCTTCAATTAACCTTAAAATAAAGACGGAAATATCGGTTAGTTTACCAGTAAATAAAAGAACACCCATTATAATCATAATTGCTCCGCCAACTTTCATTATGATTCCGCTGTATTTGACAATCCATCTTGTTGAACTAATAAAAAAGGTCAAAATGAAGAAAGGAAGCCCGAAGCCGATGATATAGAATAATGTGTAAATCAGACCTTGAGAAGGATTATTAGCAGCCAAGACTAGGATAGAAGCAAAAATTGGACCTATACAGGGAGTCCATCCCGCTGCAAACCCCATACCTACAAATAATGTTCCGAGAAATCCGGCTGGTTTGCGAGAAAATCTCATTCTTTTTTCTCGCATCAACCAGTTAAAGTTTATGACCCCAGCTACAAACAGTCCCATAAAGATGATGAAAATACCTGCAAAACGTTGTGTTAAGTTACCGTACTGACCGATCACCAAACTTTGTATCCACCCACCGAAATAGGTTGCACCGACCCCTAATGCGAGAAAAATCGTTGAAACACCTGCAATAAAGAAAACGGTGTGTAGCATTAGATGTCTACGTACTTTATGATGTTTATTCGTTTCAAGTTCTTTTACGCTTATACCGGTAATGTAAGACAAGTAAGCAGGAAATAAAGGCAACGTACAAGGAGAGATAAAAGAAATAACACCTGCAGCAAATGCTGCCCAAACTGTAATAGTTAGAATTTCATCCATCGGATCACCTTTTTCTTTTCTAAAATAATTTAATAGTGTGACTGCTTTGCATCCTTCAAGTTAAACGGATAGGGCGAGAAAAAAAGTAAAGACTATCATTTAATGAATTTAATAGGATAACTCCTTCTCCAAATCATGATCTAACATCATCCATCACGCATCTTTAAATTAACTTTCGTTTATCAGTTTATAAAAGTTATATGAAAGTTTGATGAAAATGTAATATATCGATGAAAAGAAAATGAAAAATTTCATGAGGAATAATACCTGTGGTCAATCTAAGTGACTGGAAATTAATAATTGAAGGTGTGAACTCTACCAAAGGAGGTAAAAACATGAGTCTTAAACCAATGCCTGCAAACGAATTAGGAAAATTGGTCATTAACGGAGAAGAAATATTTATTTTAGATGTCAGGAATACAGAGTCATTTGATGATTGGAAAATAGAAGGTGAGGGAGTACACATTATTAACAAACCCTACTTTGATCTGATCGATGGGGTAGAACATATCCTTGAAGAGCTACCAAAAGACAAAATCTTACTTGTTGTATGTGCGAAAGAAGGTTCTTCTAAATTCGTAGGGGAACAAATTGTCGAGGTAATGGAGCATGACGTTTACTATTTAACTGGCGGAATGAAGTCCTGGAGCGAACATCTAGAACCAGTGAAGATTGGAGACCTGAAAGAAGGTGGAGAGCTTTATCAATTTGTACGATTAGGTAAAGGATGTTTGTCTTACCTCGTTGCTTCAAATGGTGAAGCGGTCATTATAGACTCCAGCCGAGTAACAAATTTATATGAGAAATTTTTAGAAGAGCATAAATTAACATTAAAACACGTGATTGATACACACCTCCACGCAGATCATATATCTGGTGGCCGTAAACTGCAGGAAGCGAGTGGTGCTTCTTATTGGCTTCCTCCTAGGGATGCAGAAGGTGTCACTTTTAACTTTGAAGCATTAGAAGAAGGTACTGGTATTAAAGTTGGGAATTCTAAAGTTATGATTCAATCGATATATACTCCTGGTCATACGATTGGGAGTACGTCGATGATTATCGATGATCAGTATCTATTAACAGGAGACATTCTTTTTATTCATTCGATTGGTCGTCCGGACCTAGCAGGTAAAGCGGAAGACTGGGTCACTGATCTCCGAAAATCTCTTTATCAAGTCTATGCTAACTTGAGTGGGGAGTTGTACGTCCTTCCTGCTCACTTTGCTAAGCATCATGAATTGGATGAGCAAGGGCGTGTGATGGAAAAGCTAGCTATCCTCTTTAAGGAAAATCATGGTCTTAATATTGATGACGAAAGTGAATTCCGTAAAGTTGTATCAGAAAACTTACCACCTCAGCCAAACTCTTATCAGGAAATTCGGCAGACAAATATGGGGAAAGTGGAACCTTCAAAGGAAGAACAAACGGAGATGGAAATTGGTCCTAATCGTTGTGCTGTAAGTGAGTAATTGCTAAATCATGATGGGGTTTATGAATGATTAAATATATCAAGGTCTAATTTTTTTTGTAAGGGGGGTGAAGAATGTGGAACTGACCGTTAACAGTATTTTAGATGCAAAAGGTCTTGCATGTCCGATGCCTATTGTAAAGAAAAAAAAAGAAATGAGTTCACTTGAACCAGGTCAGGTCATGGAAATCCAAGCGACTGATAAAGGATCAACGGCTGATTTAAAAGCCTGGGCAGAAAGTACAGGAAATCAATATCTTGGAACCGTAGAAGATGGGGAAATATTAAAGCATTATTTACGCAAAGCAAGTTCCGATGAAGAAAAAACAGAATATAATCATCCTCATGTGGTCTCCTTGGATGATTTAACAAAAAAAATAGAAGGTGATGAAAAGATCACTATTTTGGATGTTCGAGAAAGCGCTGAATATGCTTTTGGACATATTCCAGGGGCTGTTCATTTACCATTAGGAGAGCTAGAGCACCGATTTGAAGAGATAGATAAAAATGACGATATTCATGTTGTGTGTCGTACCGGTAGTCGAAGTGATTTGGCTGCCCAAAAGCTAGCAGAAAAAGGGTTTGAAAATGTTAAAAACGTGGTGCCAGGTATGAAAGAATGGACAGGACCCAAAAATAAAAACTAATTATGAGGAGATGGAAAGAGTGAAAGTTGCTATTATCGCCGCAAATGGTGGAATGTTTGATGCGTACAAAGTGTTTAATATTGCAACAGCAGCTGCAGCAACAGATGCAGAGGTAGGCATATTTTTTACATTTGAAGGTTTGAATTTAATTCATAAAGAAGCGCATAAAAGTCTTCCTATGCCAGCTGGAACGGAACATTTTCAAGAAGGATTTAAAAAGGCCAATGTACCTCCAGTAGATGAGCTGGTTGGAATGGCAGCAGAAATGGATGTGAAGATGATTGCTTGTCAAATGACAATGGATGTTATGGGTCTAGAAAAAGAGCAATTCATCGAAGGAATAGATGTTGGTGGGGCAGTAACATTTTAACTTATGCAAAAGATGCAGACGTTACCCTTACATTTTAGAAATTAGGCAGTGCGTTCAATCATTAACTATAAAAAATCCATCAAGTTTTATTTGGTACTTAAATATTATTTCATTGTTAAAGTAAATTTATTTATCCGAGATCCCTCATTTGTTAGGGCGCTGTAATAGGCCCTAATACATAATTTTAATATGGAATTTGACAATTTAAAACGCTGGAGTTAATATAGGTATACCGGTATTGGTATAAATAAAAATGAAAGGACGGACTGATGTGTTTAAAAAATTTATTCCAGCGTTAGAATGGATACCCAATTATAAAAGGAAGGATTTAAGGGGAGATATGCTAGCAGGACTGATTGTTGCGATCATGCTTATTCCTCAAGGGATGGCGTACGCAATGTTGGCAGGACTCCCACCAGTTATTGGATTGTATGCTTCGACCATTCCTTTACTAGTCTACGCTTTATTGGGTTCGTCAAGACAATTAGCGGTAGGCCCGGTTGCAATGGATTCATTATTGGTTTTTGCCGGAGTATCTGTGTTGGCTGCCCCTGGGTCAGAGCAGTATTTTTCTTACGTTCTGTTATTAATGTTAATGGTAGGAAGTATTTTACTGATAATGGGGGTATTTAAACTTGGTTTCCTAGTGAATTTCTTATCCAATGCAGTTATTAGCGGATTCACCTCTGCGGCAGCGATTATCATTGGACTTAGTCAGCTAAAGCATTTACTCGGTGTTAATTTAGATACGAACCAGAATGTTTTTTTTATCGTCTATGAATCGATGACTAAAATTAGTGAGGTTAATATATTTACTTTAGTTATTGGACTACTCGGTATCGCTCTGTTAATTGGTTTGAAACGATTTCCGAAAGTGCCTGGACCACTAGTTATAGTAGGATTGAGCATCTTCGTTGTTTATCTTTTTCAGTTAGAGAAGGTTGGCGTTAATATTGTGGGAGAAGTTCCAAAGGGTCTTCCTTCATTTTCTCTACCGACAGTTTCGGATGATGCTATGATGAATCTTTTACCGATCGCACTAACGATATCCTTTATTGCATTTATGGAAGCTATTTCTGTCTCAAAGGCCATTGCCGCAAAAGAGAAATATAAAATAGTGCCTAATCAAGAGCTGGTTGGTATTGGCATGGCAAATATAGCAGGTTCGTTCTTTTCAGCGTATCCAGTGACCGGTGGATTTTCAAGGTCAGCAGTTAACTACCAAGCAGGAGCTAGAACTCCATTAGCTTCTATTTTTACAGCTATCTTAATTTTATTAACATTATTATTTTTCACGGGTTTCTTTTATTATCTGCCAAATGCGGTACTTGCAGCAGTTATTATGGTTGCAGTTTTTAAATTAATCAATATAAAAGATGTGAAAAAATTATTTGCAATACGAAAGATAGACGGATGGACTTGGGTGATCACTTTTCTAGCGACGCTTGTATTAGGAATAAGCCAAGGAATTTTAGTCGGGATAGCATTTTCTTTACTTATTTTTATTGGAAGAAGTGCCTATCCACATGTAGCAGAATTAGGATATTTAAAGAAAGAGAATGTATATCGAAACATTATAAGGTACCCAGAGGCCACTATTGATCCGGAAGTGATGATCTTTCGTATCGATGCTTCTCTCTATTTTGCCAATATGACCTTTTTAGAGGATAAATTATGTGTGCGAGTAGGGGAAAAACCTCAAACCAGGTGGATAATATTAGATTTCTCAGGAGTGAATTCAATCGATGCGGTTGCTGTTCAACAATTAGAAGAGTTAATGGAGCAATGCCAAAAAGGAGATATGGAGTTTCTTTTTGCTGGTGTTAAAGGTCCTGTATTGGATCTTTTGGAGAAGGCTCGATGGGACATAAAATATGGTGAGAAATTGAACCATTTATCGATTGATCAAGCTATAAAAGCCATTGGAAAATAGGAGATAGATCTGTGAAAGACTTAGATTTAAGAAAAAAGAATGAGGCTTTTATCCACAAAACGAAAGAACAAGATCCTCTCTTTTTTGAGCAATTGAAAAAAGGACAGACACCAGAATTTTTCGTTTTGTCTTGTAGTGATTCACGTGTAAGTCCTTCTGTGATTACGCAGATGCCGTTAGGTCAAATGTTTGTTCATCGAAATATCGCAAACCAGGTAGCAAATGACGATGAGAGTTTTTCCGCCAGCCTTTATTATGCTTTAAAACATCTGAAAGTGAAACAGATTATCATTAAAGGACATACAGATTGCGGAGGAGTGAAAGCTGCTTTGTTAGACAATGAGGAAGAAGAGTTACAGGGATGGATTTCAAAGATAAGAAAAGGTTTACCGGATAAACGGATAACAAACAAGTTTTCGATGGATGATTTAACGAATATGAATGTATTAAGACAAGTAGAAAACATCCAACAACATCCGATTTATAAAAAATACGGACAGCACGTTAAAGTGATCGGCTATTTGTTTCATGTAGAAACCGGAGAATTGGAAAGAATTTATCCTTTGTAAAAAATTAGAGTAGTTGGAGGTAAGTATCATGGCAGGAGAACGTTTTAATCCAAAAAAAGCAGATAAACTCATTGATCCAAAAAGGTTTGAATTACTTCAACCGGATAAAGTAATTGACTCCCTTGGCTTACGTGAAGGGGATACTGTTGCAGACTTAGGTGCGGGAAATGGCTTTTTTACAATTCCGCTGGCTGAAAAAACAAAATCAAAAGTGTATGCAGTAGACATTGAACCAGATATGCTTAGTTTGTTAAAGGAACGATCAGAACAGATGAATAGCAACATTACAAATATTCACTATGTTGTAAGCGACTTAGAAGAGATAAAGTTAGAGAGTCATTCGATCGACAAAGCGATTAGTTCGCTAGTGTTGCATGAAGTTCCTAATCTTCAAAAGGCTTTACATGAAATTAAAAGAATCCTACGTCCAGGTGGACAGCTTTTTATAATAGAGTGGGAAGCAGTAGAATCTGAGATGGGACCTCCGCTACATGAAAGAATTGGTTCTGATGAAATGATCGAAATAGTAAAAGAGCGTGGCTTTGAAGTGGAGAGGACATTAGAAAAAGATTCTATCTACGGTTTATCTGCTACACTTAGAAAGCAGTAGTCATAAAGATGTTTGAAGGAAGAGAGGTTTGGAGTTTAATAGAAACTGCAGCCCGCCACATATATTCATGAGTTACTTGAAGATCAGATTATATTTTTTTACATGAGATATACCCCCGCGTGTATAAAGAGTAGAAAGTATGAATAAGAAATCTCGAAGTATTTATGACAACTTGACAAATATACCCCAATGGGTATAAAATAAATTCATTGATTGCAACAATCTATGATTAAACTGATCAAATAATTTAAAGCATGTCGACATAAATGGTATTATCTAAAATAGGACCTAAAAAATGATCAACGAATTACTCATTTATTGAACGAGGAGGAATTATGATGGAATACACTACCCAAATGAAAAATAGAATTAGTCGAGTGGAGGGTCAGGTCAAAGCGATTTCGAGAATGATGGAAGAGAACAAGGATTGTAAAGATCTTGTTGTGCAAATGTCAGCTGCTAGAAATGCATTAGACCGGGCTATTGGATTAGTTGTAAGCTCGAATTTAGAGGCTTGTATTAGAGATCAAATTGATAAAGGGGAAGATACGGAACCTCTTATTCAAGAAGCGGTCAATCTGTTAGTCAAAAGCAGATAATAAATTTTTGTCAAGGAGAGGGTTAAATGAGAAAATCTCCATGAATTATTACAACAGAGGTTGTGTACAACTTCAATGATGAACGTGTCATTACGAAAGCAAATAATCGGAGCAATAAAAAAGAAAAAGTCGTCTATTTAACGTTCGATGATGGACCGAGTAAATATTTAGAAGATATTTTAGATGTTTTAGCCGCGGAAGGTGTGGTTGCACATTTCTTTTGGCAGTCGCGACTACTGCATCATCACAGACCTTGGAAACGAGTATTAGCAGAAGGTCACCGGATAGGATCTCATTCACACTCTCATCCTGATTTAACAAAATTAACTTATGAAGCACAGAAGAAACAGCTGGTCACTAGTAAAAAAATAATCGAGCAAGTCACAAAACAACCTGTACAGTATTTTCGACCACCATTCGGTCAGTATAATAGTGATACGTTGGATATTGCGAGTAACCTTGGTATGGAAACGATCCTCTGGAACGTCGCTTTGTTAGATTGGACATTAAAAGACGATCCTGAAAAAATTATTCAAAACGTAAACGATTCTGTTGTAGATGGATCGATTGTTCTTCTTCATGAACTTGAGCAAACACTTTATGCACTGCCGGGATTAATCAAGACTTTAAAGACAAAAGGTTTTACCTTTTCTACATTTCGAGGTTGACAGAATGTAGAATACAATGTAATATACCCCTATAGGTATAAAACAACTATTTTTTTATATGAAAACATACCCCAATGGGTAATATAATAGGAGGAATTTAAATGGACGTATCAAAAGTATTAGATGCTAAAGGCTTGGCTTGTCCGATGCCTATCGTTAAAACAAAGAAAGCAATTGCGGAGTTAGAACAGGGTCAAATTTTAGAAATACATGCGACGGATCAAGGCGCAAAAAATGATTTAGCTGCATGGTCAAGATCTGGTGGTCACGAATTACTGGCAGACAAAGAGGAAGATGGCGTGTTAAAGTTTTGGATTAAAAAAGGATAGTGTATATTTTTTTGAATATAATAATACCCCTACATGTATAGGTAAAATAATGTGATTTATTCGATTGTAGTTTTAAAACCACAATCAATGATATCAAAGAAAATTAAAAGGAGTGTCTAAAATGTCAGAACAGAAAAAAACGACTATTATTTTATTTAGTGGTGATTATGATAAAGCGATGGCTGCATTTATTATTGCAAATGGAGCGGCAGCCTATGATCATGAGGTAACAATATTCTCAACTTTTTGGGGTTTAAATGCTTTTAGAAAGGATCAACAAGTACCAGTAAAAAAGGGAATTCTAGAGAAAATGTTTGGCAAAATGATGCCACGAGGTGCAAATAAAATGGGGCTATCTAAGATGAATTACGCTGGAATGGGTCCGAAAATGATTAAACATGTGATGAAAAAGCACAACGCAATGCCGTTACCGGATTTGATTGATATGGCTAAGGAACAAGATGTGAAACTAGTTGCATGTACAATGACGATGGATTTGTTAGGCCTTCAAAAGGAAGAATTAATCGATGGACTAGAATATGCTGGCGTCGCTGCTTATCTGGGAGACGCTGAACAAGGAAATGTGAACTTATTTATCTAATATAATATTTTACCCAAGGGGGTAATACTTTTGGAAGTTATTATCTATGCTCTGTTCACCGGAATTGTCATTTGGTTTTTTCTTAGTCGGGTGATGCCAGCTAAGGGGATTACTGAAATAAGTGCAAAAGAGTTAAAGGGAAAGTTAAAAAGCAAAGATATTCAGTTTATAGATGTTCGGACTTCGGGTGAGTTTACTGGGAATCACATTAAAAACTTTAAGAACATTCCGCTTCATGAGCTATCTCAAAAGGCTAATCAGTTTTCGAAGGAGAGAGAAGTTATTCTCATCTGTCAAAGTGGAATGCGCAGTAATAAAGCGGCCAAAATGCTTAAAAAGAGGGGATTTACACAGTTAACGAATGTCAAAGGCGGCATGAGTGCCTGGAACTAAACAAGAAGAGGAAGGGAAAAATCATGAAAGAAATAAAGCCTGAAAAAGTAGAAAAGTTAGTGAATCCAAACATTATTGATGTGAGAGAGGTAGAAGAAGTTGCAGGCGGAAAAATTCCAGAAAGTATTAATATCCCTCTCGCTTTACTAGAATTTAAAATGCATGAACTAGATAAATCACAAGAATATATTATGGTTTGCAGATCTGGTGCTAGAAGTGCAATGGCTACTAAATTTCTTGAGGGTCATGGTTTCAACGTCACGAATATGACTGGTGGCATGTTGGAATGGAAGGGAAATTCAGCATAGTTTTTTTGATAAACTAATACCAATGAGGGTATAAAATAAGGAGGAAACATAAAATGGAAGCGATTAAATTTGATGAATTAGTAGATGCAAAAGGATTAGCGTGTCCAATGCCAATCGTTCGTACAAAAAAAGCAATGAAGGACCTAGAGCCAGGAAAAGTAGTCGAAATTCAGGCAACGGATAAAGGCTCTACCGCTGATATGAAAGCATGGGCACAGAGTACAGGGCATCAGTATCTAGGTACCTTGGAGGATGGCGAAGTGTTAAAACATTATCTTCGCAAAGCAACAGAAGAAGAAAAAGAGGAAAAGAAACATCCTCATGTAGCTAGTAATGAACAGCTTCAAGCGAAGCTAGGTAGTAAAGGGGATTTATTGGTTTTGGATGTTCGTGAATCAGCCGAATATGCTTTTAATCATATTCAAGGTTCAACATCCATTCCATTAGGGGAACTTGAGAGCCGTTTAGATGAACTAAATAAAGAGTCTGAAGTCTATGTAGTATGCCGTACCGGCAATCGAAGTGATTTAGCAGCACGAAAGTTAACGGATGCAGGATTTAAAAACGTCATAAATGTCGTGCCAGGTATGAGTGAATGGAAGTAAGAAGTTTAGTCATTGAGGCTGCTTAATGCCTCTTTGCCTAGCTATTCATGATTAAAAAAATTTAACTAAAAAAATACTATAGGGGGTATATAAGTGTCTTTTAAAGCAATGAATGCCAAAGAAGTAGCTAGAAAAGTCATTGAAAAACAAGATCTGTTTATTCTAGATGTTCGTAATGAAAGTGATTTTGCAGATTGGAAAATCGAGGGTGAAAGTATAGATTACTTTAATATTCCGTACTTTGAATTACTTGATGGAGTTGAAGAAATCATGGATAAGATCCCAACAGACAAAGAGATTTTAGTCGTCTGTGCCAAAGAAGGATCCTCGATGATGATAGCGGAAATGTTGGCGGACGAAGGATTGGCCGTGTCATATCTCGAAGGAGGAATGAAGACGTGGAGTGAACATTTAGAGCCAGTAAAAATAGGCGATCTAAAGGATGGCGGAGAGTTATATCAATTTGTCCGTCTTGGCAAAGGGTGTCTTTCTTATATGGTTGTTTCAAATGGAGAAGCGGCTATCATTGACGCGACACGTATGGCTGACATCTATGTGGATTTTGCGAAAGGGATTGGCGCAACGATTACACATATATTTGATACACATTTACACGCCGACCACATTTCCGGGGGAAGAACAATTACGGAAGCTACGGGTGGAACATACTGGTTACCTCCAAAGGATGCGGAAGAAGTAGTTTTTGATTATGCAGCCATAGAAGGTGGGAATGATGTAGTAATTGGAAACTCTACTATTAACATTCATGCCTTATACTCACCAGGGCACACAAATGGTTCTACTTCATTTGTGATAGATGAGCAGTATCTATTAACTGGTGATATTCTTTTCATCGATTCGATTGGTAGACCTGACTTAGCAGGGATGGCGGAAGACTGGGTAGGCGATTTAAGGGAATCGCTTTACACACGTTATAAAGAGCTTTCCGCTGAATTAATTGTTCTACCGGCTCACTTTATGATCATTGATGAATTAAATGATGATGGCAGCGTTTCTGAAAAACTAGGAACTTTATTTGAAAAAAATCATGGGTTAAATATAGAAGATGAAGAGACGTTTAGAAAAATGGTAACAGAAAACCTGCCACCACAACCAAACGCTTACCAGGAAATACGCGAGACAAATATGGGGAAAACTAATCCGGAAGATGAAAAGCAACGGGAAATGGAAATTGGACCAAATCGTTGTGCAGTAAGGTAATTGTCAGCTCTATGAAATTCATAATAAGACCAAAAAAAGCCTATTTGGGCTTTTTTGGTTTCTTTTTCAAGAGATACACCAGAATTAATAAAATTAGCAGCTACCTTCACACCGCGCGTATCAAGGGAAAATCACCCTTCTTTTCGAGTAGCACCTACACGCAGTTCGTAGGTGCTACTCGGGGCGGCGGAAGCTAACGCTGTTTTTAATAAAAGACGGCTATGCCGTTTTTCTTATATATCTTAAATTAATATTAAATAATGTAAGCTAACTTACGGTCATTATAGTTTAAGGATAGGAATTTTAGGATAGATAATAGAAAAAGGAGGCGATTGGAATTAGTACATTAACGATGAAATCAATACTGGAACAATATGTATACACTCGGGATTTAACTTTAAAAATAGTAGAGCCCTTAGAAATTGAAGATTACGGAATTCAAGCAAATGCTGACGTAAGTCCTCCTAAGTGGCATTTAGCACATACAACATGGTTTTTTGAAGACTTTATTTTAATGCATTATAAGCAGGGTTATCAGTATTACTTAGAAGATGCACGGAAACTATTTAACTCTTATTATGAGACGTTAAGTAAGCCATTCCCCAAGTCAAAACGAGGACTGGTATCCCGGCCAACGGTGAAAGAGGTTATGGAATACCGGCATGCCGTAGATAAAGAAATTATTGCCCTTTTATCAGAGGGGGAAGATTTAGATGATGAATTTTACAAATTAATAGAACTTGGTATTAATCATGAACAACAACACCAGGAACTTTTAATCACTGATATGAAATATAACTTTTCAGAGAACCCTATACAACCAGCATACAAGGAAGCTAGTAGCCTGGGAGAATCCAAACAAACAGTTGCGCCGATAAATTGGAGCTCTTTTGAGGAAGGACTTGCAACAGTCGGTTCAAATGAGGAGCGTTTCAAGTTTGATAATGAGGAACCTGCACATAAGCATTATCTTTATCCATTTTCAATCGCGGACAGACCAGTAACAAATGGAGAATTCATGAAGTTCATAGAAGTTGGAGGTTATTCCAGTCCGGAATATTGGCTGTCAGACGGATGGGCAACGGTCGGAAAAGAACAGCTGGAAGCACCTCTCTATTGGGAAAAACATGAGGGGTCATGGTATACCTATACGTTATTTGGCTTAAAAGAAGTTAATCAATATGAGCCTGTTACACACATAAGTTTTTATGAAGCGGATGCGTATGCAAGATGGGCAGGATTTCGGCTTCCGACGGAACAAGAATGGGAACATGCTTTTAAAGAGGAGAAAATAGAGGGGAGTTTCTTAGAGAATTTCATTTTAGACGAAGCGTCAGATCCAGAAAAAACAGTATTCGGTTCTGTGTGGGAATGGACAAAAAGTCCTTACGTAGCCTATCCCGAGAGCGCAAGGCCAGAAGGTGCCTTAGGAGAATATAATGCAAAATTCATGAGTAATCAGATGGTGTTACGGGGTGGATCTTGTGCCACACCGCGCAACCATGTACGCTTAACCTACCGCAACTTCTTCCATCCGGATAAACGATGGCAGTTTTCAGGATTACGTCTTGCAAAGGATGGAAAATAACATGAAGCAAACGATGAGTCCGATTAGAGATCTTAAACCATCCCTGGCATCTTTAGAAGAGGATGTAATGAGTGGGTTGAAAAAAGACCAAAAGAGTTTACCTCCGAAGCTATTTTATGATGCAGAAGGCAGTCGATTATTTAATCAAATTACGGAGTTACCTGAGTATTATTTGACACGAGCTGAAAAGGAAATTCTTATAACCCATCAGAATGATATTGCCACATTTATAGGGAGTAGCTCCACACTGGTGGAATTAGGGTGTGGAAATGAAGAAAAAATCAGCCTCATTCTTTCTGGATTAGAAAACGTTAGTGAGTACATTCCTGTAGATATTTCGTTATCAGCACTCCAAGAAACTGCGGATAAAATTAAGAACGACAATCCCCTGCTTAGCGTTCAAGGGATTCGGGCCGATTATACAGAGTCCTTATCGTTCTTATCTGGTATTTCTCAAAATAAGAAAGTCATTTCGTTCTTAGGTTCAACACTTGGAAACTTTGAAGCTGAGCCTCGAGAACTTTTTTTAAATCAATTAGCACAGGAATTAAGACTTGAGGATGGTCTTTTAATTGGAATAGATTTAAAGAAACCTAAGCGTATTTTAGAAGCGACTTATAATGATTCAAACGGCATTACAGCTAGATTTAATAAAAATGTTTTGCAACGAATCAACAAAGAGTTGGACGCTAATTTTCAATTGAACAACTTTAGTCATCTAGCTTGTTATAACGAAGAGGACCAACGGATTGAAATGTACCTTGTTAGTGAAAGAATTCAAACAGTTGAAATTTGCGGGGAGTCATTTCATTTCCAAAAAGGGGAACGAATTCATACCGAAAACTCTTATAAATTCAGCGTTGATGAATTCGAAAAGACACTTCATCAGATAGGATTAAGACTACGTAAAGTGTGGACAGACCAAAAAAACCATTTTGCCGTTACCTATGTTGAACCGTTAAATGTATAAGAGTAACTGCATGACAGACTTCTAAAAAATGAAGAAATTTTATAAATTTTCATTTTCATATAAAAAAGGGATGCCTCACTAGGTTTTAAAAACCTAGTGAGGCATCCCTTTTTTTATTCATACCGCCTTGCTCCTGCATAAATATCAGAGAAAAATTCACTATGTTCAAGGTGGCGGGTTGTTACGCCTGAGGATTCACTGGCAATCATAAATTGGTCATGGCCAATATAAATTGCGGAGAGGTAGCTGCCGGAACCATCGAAAAAGAGAACATCGCCAGGTTGAAGTTCATCACGTTCAATTTCTGTCCCGCTGTTCCACTGATCATTGGCGGTATTTGGAAGCTGAATTCCTAAGCTTTCCTGATACACATAGCTGACGAAACCGGATGTATTAAAGCCTTCTTCAGGGGATGAACCACCTGATTTAAATGGTGTAGTGAGATGACGCGCAGCTTCTTGGACGACAGGCTCTTCGTCATGAAGAGAAAGCTCATCGTAACGCTGCACGCTAGTAAAGGCATCCGACCAATACTCGTTGATGTAAGAAATCTGCGTCATCGCTTCGGTTCGGCTTGCGTGAATCATAAAATCATTTCCAACATAGATTCCTGCGTGGGTAACTTCTCCATTTCCACGGTTTTCCTCTTCAAGGTCAATAGCTGAAAAAAATAACACATCCCCAGGCTGTATGTTTTCAAGATCAATTTCCTTACCTAGTTTATGCTGGTCAACGGTCACTCGAGGCAAATATACATCAGAACTTTCCCGGAACACCTGTTGAATTAAAAAGGAACAATCGAAACCGTCCAAGGTATTGCCGCCAAAAACATAGGGGGTATCCAAATACTGCATGGCATGTTCCACCGCAGGATGTTCATGATCTTCATAGGTGCTCGGATGCAGTGATTCGGCTTCTTCTTCTGTGAGACGTTTTGCACCTATATAATTATCAGCCCAGAAGTTACTGCCTTCAAGACTTAACGTTTCTACTCCATTAGTTTCCGAAACTGTCATAAATTCACCATGACCTAGGTAAATACCACTCATCAGCGTATTTGCTTGGAAAAAAACCATATCTCCAGGATATAACTCGTCCAAGGAAATACTTTCACCTAAATCAAATTGGTGCCCGGCGATACGTGGTAATCTGATTCCGGTAGACTCTTGATAGACATACTGTACAAATCCAGAAGAATTAAACCCTTCATCAGGATTAGTCCCATCTGTAAGAAAAGGAGTGTTTTCAAGGCTAAGAGCTTCAGAGAGGATGGCCTCGATATCAGGCTCAAGATCACCATACTCTTTTCCCGTAAACACGGTTCCTGACCCATTATCCAAAGACTGACTTGATTCATCTGTCCCGATGAACTCCCATGGACGAAACATAATGATCAAGACAATAAAAAGGGCAGATGTAAATAACATAGTTATCGGGTGTTGATTTTGTTTTTTTCTATTAGAAGCCATTTAAAACACCTCTTTAGTTTACTCTTCTCGTAGTCTATCAAGGGTTTGTTATTAATGCAAAAACAAAAATGAACGGGTTAATTTCCTGTATAAAAGACCTATACTAGGAGGAGACAACATGTATAAGTATCCCTGTTATAAAACGGGTATTTTGATAGAGTAGATGCAGACCTATAAACGTTACAGTGAATATTATTGACATCAACAAAAGAAGTATTATATAATTATCTCGAATTCGAGACTTTAAACAAAGGATTGGTATTGATGGAGCCACAGACAAACAAGCAAAAAGAAGAGGATGTATCGCTAAAGTTATTTGTTGTGTTATCCCGGGCATTAAAATCGATTGAAAGACGGGCTGAAGAAGACATAAAAAGCTATGGACTTAACCCAACTGAATTTGCGGTATTGGAGTTAATTTATAGTAAAGGCGATCAACCGATTCAGAAAATAGGCGAAAAGGTTTTGATTGCGAGCAGCAGTATTACGTATGTCGTGGATAAATTAGAGAAAAAGAATTATTTGGAAAGAAAGTCTTGCCCAACGGACCGCCGTGTGACTCACGCAGGGATAACTGCAGAAGGAACCGAATTAATGAATGAGATCTTTCCCAAACATAGGGAAGCTATTTACGAAATATGTGGCGGATTAGACTCTAATGAAAAAGAGTTTTTGATTCACCAGCTTAAAAAATTAGGTTATCATGCGCTAAAAAAATAGTCTTTTAACATATATCTCGAATACGGAATAAATGACTTAGCAATATATAAATTAAAGGGAAATTTCGCCTATTTTAGCTTTCTAATATGGAAGAATCAATTATACAGATCCTGTACAAATTGCCTCCGTCGGAAATCCATATGGAGTCAGAGCCAATCGAAATTCGATGGGCTCTTTTTAGTTTTTTATTATAGATTGCCCTTTTATTTTCATAGTGAAACAGCTTTTTTAAACAATTGATTAAACATAGAAGCTAAACGATTGTTTAAGTTCAAATTATAATAGCGAAAGCGAATTAATATGAGAGAAAATATTGATACAACGAGGTATTCCCCTTTAAATATCGGGTATAAGATAAGAAGGAGGTGTGATATATGGCGAAAACGTATGCAGTATGGTTTCGAAGTGACTTTCGATTTGAAGACAATACGGCTCTTTACCATGCGATAGAAACAGCAAAACACGATGATGGGAAATGGATTGCTTTTTTTCATCTTGATCCAATTTTTACGTCATCGATTGATTTACACCATGATTACTTTTTTCGTACCTTGGAGGACTTTCGAAAGAGGTGTGTAGAACGAGGTATTCATTTACATATCATATACGGGAAATTAGAAGAAGCACTCCATCAACTTAGACAAGCTTTTCCGGATCTTAAAGCAGTGTTTTATAACCGAGATGAGGCAGGAGATGCTCACAGTAGAGACAAACAAGCAGAATCGTGGATGGAAGATAACGGGGTTGAATTATTTTCCTATGAGGATGCCCATATTCATGGACCACAAGAAGTCAAAAAAAAGGATGGCACGCTATATAAAGTATTCACTCCATATTTCAGAGCATGGGGCAGACAAGAAAAACCTACTTCTTACAAATTAGATAAGGACGCTTTGAGGAGTTATTATCAAATGACTGATTCGATCGATCACGAAGGAGAAAACAATTTCGAGAAAAGTATTCTATCAAGGTGTCTTCATGATTGGCAGGCAATTGGAGAAGAAGCCGCTCTTGAACGGGTTGAGAGCTTTGCGGACACTCGGCTCAACTATTATAAAGAAAACCGTGACTTTCCGAAAACGGCGGGGACAAGTCGCCTCTCGCCCTTTTTGAAGACCGGAGTACTTTCCCCACGGCTTGTATATCGAACTGCTGTGACTCGCCTGGAAACAGGAGGAGCGGGAGCAGAAACATTTATTCAGGAACTGGCATGGCGGGACTTTTACTATATGATTCATGCTCATTTCCCTGAATCGAAGAATAAAGAACTTACGGAAAAGTATCAATCCATGGAATGGGAAACAAATGAAGAAAGACTCGACATGTGGAAAAAAGGCAAGACGGGATTTCCTATTGTTGATGCAGGGATGCGACAACTCAATGAACTAGGCTGGATGCACAATCGATTAAGGATGGTCACTGCTTCTTTTTTAACGAAAGATTACATGCTGGACTGGCGGTTAGGGGAGCGATATTTTCAAGAAAAATTGATTGATTACGATGCGTCATCGAATATTGGAGGCTGGCAATGGGCAGCTTCAGTTGGTACCGATGCTGTTCCTTACTTTCGTGTGTTTAATCCGACAACACAAGGAAAAAGATTTGATCCAGACGGAAGTTTTATCCATAAATACGTAGCCGAGCTCGCGAATGTTCCCGATCAATTTATTCACGAACCGGCGAAAATGACGGAAGATTTAAAAGAAGAAACGAAAAGTGAAAGTTACCCTGAACCAACTGTTGATCATGGACTACAACGTAAGAAAGTGATTGCTAAGTTTAAAAGGATCTAGTGTTTAGTTGAATGGTCCTTTTAAGAAATTGGCCGATATCATGCTATACTAATGATAAAATTTCCAAGAGACGCAAAGGAGTTCATGATGACTAACCAACAAATTTTATTTTTAGATATTGATGGAACGATATTAACCCCCGATGACCGAATTGAAGAATCTACAAAAGAAGCAGTGAGGCAAGTTAAAAAAAGAGGAATAGAAGTTTTTCTGGCAACAGGGCGCCCACTCCACGAGATTATGGAAATTGGAGAAGAATTAAACGTGGAGTCTTTCATAGGCTACAATGGTGCGTATGCTATCCATCAAGGGAAAGACATATTAATTGAGCCGATGGATGCGGAAATCGTAGAAAGCTTCTTTCAAATTATGAAAGGGAAACAGCATGAGGCGGTATTGTACACGAATGGAAAAAACTTATTGTCTTCAGAGAAAACTGGATCAATAAAGGATTTCGCTAAACACTTTCATTTGAAAAGTACAGAAGCCTATCATGAAAAATACAGCGATGAGATTTTAGGCATATCGCTAATGAACATTGGTAAAGAGGAGGTAGTCCTTTATGAAGAAGCTGGTGACCTTTCCTTATCACCAATCAATGTGGAGGGTTTCAAAGAACATGCATATGATGTTATTCGTGACAAGGTCAACAAGGGATTTGCCGTTCAAAAGGTTTTAGATGTTCTCGGTTTAGAGAAAGAACAGGCGATTGCCTTTGGGGATGGAATGAATGACAAAGAAATGCTTTCTTTAGTTGGTGATAGTTTTGCAATGGGTAATGCGCAACCAGAGCTTTTCCCATACGCGAAGCATAAAACTACCGACGTCACGAATTCCGGTATTTTTAACGGATTAAAGACATTGGGATTGGTGGAGTAGTTCTGCTCTATATTTAAGTTAACATCATAGAAGAAGCCCTCGTCCGTGATTAGACAGGAGAGGGCTTTTCTGCGGAAGACGAAGCCATGGAAGAGGCGTCCCGGTCCCTACAAAAAACAACAAAGAGTGTTTCAGCAGCACCTACATACTCTTTACATGATTGACTAAATCATCTGCTGAGTGGGCGACTTGATTAGAAGCTTCTGCAATTTCACGGACGGAAGTAGAAAATTGATTCAATTCTTTTTCAATAATTTCATTAAAATTGCGAGTTTCACTCATTTTAGCAACAATTTCTGAAAATGAAATTTCCAGATTACCGACCGTTTTATTATTGGAGTCAATCGACTGCGTAACTTCCGTAATGAGAGAAGAGTTTCCTTCTACTTCTTTGTTCGTTTGGTTAAGTAAGTTACGGACTTTTTCAACGGACTCTTTCGTTTGCTCGGATAATTTCCGAACCTCGTCAGCTACAACGGCAAATCCTTTTCCATGTTCACCGGATCTGGCAGCCTCGATTGCTGCATTTAATGCAAGCAAATTCGTTTCATCAGCAATGCCCTGAACGATTTGAACAATTCCTTGCACTTCCTTGAAGATACTAACAAGTGACTTCATATTTATTCCCATTTTATCAACAGAATCAGTGACTTGAATCATCAATCCTTTTAGTTCATCCAATTCCTGTTTGCCTTCGATCGCTTTGGCTTCAGAATCCACAGCAAATTGGGTTCCGTCTTGCGACTTTTTAACAATGTCCGCAACCTGTTGATTCACTTCATCAACTGTGGCACTCGTCTCTTCAGAAATAGCACTAAGTTCTTCAGAAGTAGACATAACTACCGTTTGAATTTGCTGCTTAAGCTTTTCTTGGCTTTCTCGAATGCGGTCATTTTCTTTATCAAATGCTTCTAAAACAATTTGCTGTTCCAAACCTATTATTTTCGAAACTGCCTGAACGCATAAAGCTACATCTTCGGCATGTTTGTAGTGATTATGAATCAGATTAAATATCTCTAGTTGAAGACCTTGATAAGCACACATATACCATTTTTGTTCCAAGCCGATTCGAACGTGTGTATGGGCGATTGTGAACCGTTTCGCAATAAACGTTTCATCAATAACACCATTAAACATTTCAACGAGGTGGATAATGAGTGTCTTTTTTAATCTTTCTATGGAGCTGTGATCATTAATTATTTCCAACAATATCGGTGAATGAGCAATGTTATCGTAAAAAGTTGATACTAAAAACTCAATATTAGGTGAGATTAATTCGTCTTTTAATATCTTTAATATCTTTAATATCTTTATATCTTGATCTTCAAAATTGTTCATAAGTATTTGTTTCTTTAGATCACTGTGATCTCCCACGTCTATTGGTGTGACATTAACCTCTGCTAATTTTTTCGAAATGACTGACTCCGTTTTTCTTGTGCCTCTTTCTATTCCAAACATAAAAATTCCCCCCCATGGTTATGATAGTTCTATAGTTCTATATAACTAATACCATGGATAGAAAGAGTGTGCAAGGGGAATTTATACATATTAATATTATTTCCCGTTAAGAAAGATATATGCTAAAAGGTGAAGTGACAAATTATAATTTTACACAAATTTATTATACGGTTTATTAATCTTACCTGAAAGAAATCATGTTCCTTGAATGGGATATATTTGCCCTTATGAAAATCGCTAATAAATGAACAATAAGAAGGAATTAAGGCGAAATTCAAAGGGGAAGCGATAACAATGAATGTCATATTTACACTAGGAGAGCGGCGGAAAGAAAAGCAGTGGAAGTACCAACGCGGGATGTTACGCTCGCTTTCCATTACTGATATGAAAAAAGATGTCCAAAGACGGTTTTTCGCTCATGAAGTGGAAGAGACAGTCTCAAGGTTATATTTATCCGATTTATGCCTTGATATGGGAATTGATGCTTATTTATTAGGAGCGGAATATGCTCGATTTGGTCACTATGGGGAATCAGAATTTTCGGCGATGCAACGATGCAGAGAAGAAATTCAAGCAGTCATTGATCAGACAGTTGCTCAATTCACAGCATGGTTAAAATTAGATGATGCACAGGAATCTCTTTATAAAGAAGTGTCTACAGGTTATATCCATGAATGG
This sequence comes from Salipaludibacillus sp. CF4.18, assembly GCF_051262595.1. Lineage (NCBI taxonomy): Bacteria > Bacillati > Bacillota > Bacilli > Caryophanales > Bacillaceae > Salipaludibacillus > Salipaludibacillus sp. CF4.18. The sequence continues at coordinate 11,712 of NZ_JBIMEV010000032.1, read as the reverse complement.
TGGCGTCAAGGATTCACTGAAGGGAAGAAGAAATACTCCATGCGATTACATTAATTAGAAAAGAGGGGGGTGTCTAAATCTTTAGGGACACCCCTTTTTAAAGAGATAAGAATGTATAAGTTGACAGCTATCTTTACGCCACACGTGTCCTTCTTTCGAGTAGCACCTACACGCACTAAGCAGGTGCTACTCGGGGGTGGCGAAAGATCACGCTGTATTTAATAAAAGACGCTTTGCGTTTTTCTTAAAAAACACACTCATATTTTTACCCTTGTCCCATATATATATTACATGTGGGGAGGGACGGACTTTATGAAAAGTAAGATTGGTATTATTTTGATAGCTGGTATATTTGCGATACTTTTAGCAATCGGACCATTCTTTTTAAAAACAGAGGACTCCATGAGCTGGAGCTTGCCACTTTCAGGGAAAATTATAATTTTAGATGCAGGTCATGGTGGAATCGATGGAGGCGCAACCTCAGCAAGTGGATTGCTTGAAAAGGATATAAGTCTAGAATTGGTATTGAAACTCCGGGATTACCTTCAGGAGGCAGGGGCATTTGTGATTTTAACCCGGGAAGAGGACCGTGATTTAGCACAGGTAGATACCGCTAAAGTTCGCTCCAGAAAAGTAGAGGACCTAAAAGAACGGGTAAGAATGATTAATACGTCCAATGCCGACTTTTATCTTAGTATACACCTTAATGCGATTGGTGCTTCGCAATGGCGAGGTGCTCAATCATTTTATAATCGGGCTATTGAAAACAGTGATATCTTGGCAAAACACGTTCAGCAGGAAATGGTACGTAATTTAGAAAATACAACTAGAAAAGCGAAGCCAATTCACAATGTATATCTTCTTCAACACGCGGAAATTCCGGGCACTTTAGTGGAGATAGGTTTTTTATCAAATCCTAATGAAGCTGAGGAGCTAAGTACGGAAAAATATCAGCAAAAAGTAGCTGCTTCTATCTATGAAGGTGTTCTTCGCTATGCAGGGAACGAACGACTCCCTGAAGGGGCAGAGGAGTAAACCTGAGACTGTATGTGTTCACACATCCTCGTTCATACTATGCCAAGGGATTCGTTTCGAGAAAACGACTGGCTATATATGTTATAATTGTACACGAAGTGTGAACGAATACATACTTGATCATATATAAAAGGATGGTGCGCCCTATGTTAACAGAAGAGCAAGTCCTGAAAGCGTTAGAGACGGTTCAAGATCCGCATTTAAATAAGACGTTGATTGAATTAGGGTCTGTAAAAGAAATGAAAATTAAGGACAAATTAGTCAGTCTGAAATTAGCCATTGCAGAACCAGGAACAGCAGAGCAAATGGCTCTTCAACTGGACATTGTGAACAAAGTAAAAGAAGCGGGAGCGGAATCTGTTGGGCTGCGTTTTGAGAAATTATCGGACGAAGTCATTCAAAAGCATGGTGGAGCAGCTGAAGAAGAGGAAGAAAAATCTTTATTAAACAGTGATACTACATTTATTGCAATCACTAGTGGTAAGGGGGGCGTGGGTAAGTCCACCGTTTCTGTGAACCTTGCGACGTCACTAGCACGTGAAGGGAAAAAGGTTGGTATTATCGATGCGGACATTTATGGTTTTAGTGTTCCGGATATGATGGGCATTGAAGAGCGTCCGAAGGTTGTAGGAGAGCGCATTTATCCTGTGTCGCGTTTTGGTGTTCAGGTTATTTCCATGGGCTTTTTTGTGGAAGATAATTCCCCGATTATTTGGCGAGGTCCAATGCTTGGTAAAATGTTAAACAACTTCTTTAATGAAGTCGAGTGGGATGATTTAGACTACTTAATTCTTGACTTGCCACCAGGTACAGGAGATGTTGCATTGGACATTCACTCCATGTTGCCACAATCAAAAGAAATTGTTGTCACAACCCCTCACGCTACAGCCGCATTTGTTGCAGCGAGAGCTGGGGCGATGGCAATCAAAACAGACCATGAAATTCTCGGTATCGTTGAGAATATGGCTTACTTTGAAAGTAAAACAACTGGAGAGAAAGAATATGTCTTTGGAAAAGGTGGAGGACCTAAGCTTGCAGAAGAGCTGCGATCAGAAGTACTTGCCCAAATTCCTTTGGGACAGCCAGTGATTGATGAAGAGGATTTTGCACCATCTGTTTATGGCGCCGACCACCCGATCGGAAAAATTTACACTGAAATGGCGCAAAAAGTTATCTCTAAAATCGGAAAGTAAATAAGAAAAACGCAAAGCGTCTTTTATTGTAAAAAAGGTATGTCATAAGGTAAATAACCTGTGACATACCTTTTTTTAGAAAGAAATTGTTATTTCCTTTCAAGCGGAGGGGCTCGTCTTATGGGGTCTTTGCAGCTATTGTTTTTCCCGCAAGACCGTGCTATTACGGGCTTTTAAAAATCAAGGGTTTGGAAAGAAGTTATTTTAACCGCCACCTTCTTTTTTGGACTCACCGCCACCACCTTCACTGCTCTGTAACTCCTTTTTAGCTATTTCAGTCAAAAGTTCGTTTACTCGGGCGACAAAGAAAGGACTTTCCATGGCTTCTGTGACGACATTCATGACTTCTTTTCGATAATCCGCGCTTTTCATCAGTTCTACATAATTTTTTTCAAGTGCAGGGTCTTTAAGGATTTCCGCCATCATTTTTTGATACTCTGGATCTTTCATGAGATCCTTTAACAACTTTTCGTTTTCTTCTTGCATACTGGTTGCGAATGTTTTGGAAAACTCCGGATCTTTCATCACTTCTTTCCAATATTTTTTCCCTTCTTCAGATGCAAGTGTTTTTTGGATAGTATCTTTAATAAATTCTTGTTCCATCACTAATTCTTCTTTCACTTTTTCATCCTGAAGAATTTCTCGTACAGCCTTCTTTCCTTCCTCAGTCTGAAGCATGTCAACCATCATTTCCTTTGTTTTTTCATAATCCTGGGGTTCTTGACCAGTGTTATCGGCGCAGCCAACTATGAAAAAAGAAAGACAAAGGGTGGAAAATATAAACAGTATCGTTTTATTAATATAAAGGCGTTTCATCGACTGAATCTCCTCTCTTTTCTTGCGATTCTTCTTGTTATAATATGAGATTTTATCGATGTTTTTATACAATACTGATGTGTAAACCGAGAAAGTTTTTAACCATACAGTAAAAAACTGGCGTGATAAATACCTCTTTTGATACAATAAGACAGTATGTATATGTAGTAGGAGGAAAAGAAGTGAATTCTAGAAAAGTCGTTTATTTATTTTATACAACATTTTTAATCGGGACAGTCGCTGGTTTTATTTTCGGCTTGATTTTAGATTGGCAAACACATTTAGATGATATTACCAGCTTTGCCTTCGGTGGTCTTTTTATGTTGGCAGTTACCGCAGCTATATGGGCAGTCATTGCACAAATGGGTTTCTTTGCTTATTTAACGATTCACAGGTTTGGATTAGGGATTTTTAAGTCTTATCAACTATGGAATAAAGTTCAAATTGTAATTATTGCATTCGCTTTATTTGATTTAATGTTTTTTAGACATTACTTTTTTGCAGCAGAGGATGTGTCTTTGACTGGTTACATTATTATGCCGCTCTTGCTGTTAGCATACGGGCTTCTTATAGCTTGGGTAAAAAGTAAGGAAACGGATCGATCTGCGTTTGTATCGACTGTATTTTTCATGGTGGTTGTAACTACGATTGAGTGGATACCTGCACTTAGGGAGAATGATTACGGGTTTTTGTTAACCGCAATTGTGTCTCTTTTAGCTGCAAACACATGGCAAATTCTAGTGTTGCATCGCCTTCACGATCAACCGAACGGTAAACAGCCTGGGGTAAAGAAGAAGGAACGACCTGTAATAAATTAAAGTGAAAGCTCCGCACCCAATTATATGGGAGCGGAGCTTCTTTGCTATTTTTCCTCCTAACTAGAAAAACCGATGGATTACTTAATCTCTTCAGTATCAACTTTAACGCCTGTTACGAGTTGAGAAATAGAAACAAAGGAAAATCCATCATCCTTTAATTTTCTTAAAGCAATTGGTAAGGCTTCAGAAGTCTGTTCTGCAGAATCGGATGCGTGCATGAGTATAATATCTCCGTTATTAACGTCGGTGGTCACATTTTCAACGATAGCATCAACACCCGGGTTCTCCCAGTCATGGGAATGGACACTCCAATGAATGACGTCATAATTCAAGGAAGCGGCTACATCCAAGACTCGTTGATCAAAACTTCCGTTAGGAGGCCGCAAGTATTGTGGTACTGTTTCTGTTAATTCGGAGAGGACCTGATGAGCATGTTGAATATCGTTCTTTATTTGATCATCTTCCCAACGCGTGTAATGCTCGTGTCTATACCCGTGACTTCCGATTTCATAGCCTGATTCTACAATAGATTGAAGTAAATCGGGATGACGTTCTGCCCAAGCCGCTGACACGAAAAAGGTGGCATACTCGACCCCTTCTTCTTCCAAAGTTTCAAGTATAGGGCTTAATTGTTCTTCACCCCAGCTAATATCAAACGTGAGTGCTAACTCTGGTCTTTCGGCTTCCACGCGGTGAATAGCGACAGGATCGTCGTCTGGCGAAAAAACAGGAAGAAACGGCGCTTCCACATATAAAATTCCCGCTGTAAAAAAGGCCGCTAAACCAATAATCATATATCTTTTCACCGTTTTAACATTCCAAATCCAAATAAAATTCATTATGCTCTCTCCCCCTTGTCCATCCTTTATTCCATATGTATTCACTGGACAGGCATTTATGTTAATTGTGGTTAATAAAGTTCTAAGTAAAAAATATTATCGGAAATTTAGTTAAAGCCCTTGCAATTTTTTCTTATAAATAGTAAGATAGCAATTGTCTCACTAATGAGGAGTCTTTCATTAGCGAACAGAGTTTAGTGACGATCGCGGAGAGGTCACACCCGTTCCCATGCCGAACACGGAAGTTAAGCTCTCCAGCGCCGATGATAGTTGGGGGTTTCCCCCTGTGAAAGTAGGACGTCGCTAAGCTCGATTTATTTTTATGTATATAAAAGTATATGTGTGTACATAATAGTATAGGTGACTCAAAGTGACGAAGAGATTCGCTGCTTATTGAGAATCATCCATTATTCCACAGTAGCTCAGTGGTAGAGCTATCGGCTGTTAACCGATCGGTCGTAGGTTCGAATCCTACCTGTGGAGCCATGCTTCCTTAGCTCAGCTGGTAGAGCGCAGCCATGGTAAGGCTGAGGTCAGCGGTTCAAGCCCGCTAGGAAGCTCCACGAGTACCATAGTAGAAGAAGTCTTAATTACATAAAAAACTATAAACCATGTTTCCTGAATAATTAGGATACATGTTTTTTTTGTATCTGTGTATCGTGAGGGGAATTCTCACTACGGACGAGGAAAACTAATAAAGATGTCGAAAAAAATAAGTTTTTGTAAAATAATAGTTGCACAGTTACTCAAAGTTTGATATTATCAATTTTGGCAATACGTTGTTATGTACAACAATTTATTAATTCATAGATCGAATGGCATATTCAATCAAACTAGATGGCCCGTTGGTCAAGCGGTTAAGACACCGCCCTTTCACGGCGGTATCACGGGTTCGAATCCCGTACGGGTCACCAAATTTTTTTTGAATTGCATAATTGTCGAAGAGTTTTTTCTACATAGGGAATAATTTTTTTGGGAGAAGGGTATCGTAATTATTAGAGCTTCACCTAATAACTTTTTGCTACATTCAAGAAAGTAATTACTAAAGATAGGGCTATAGCCAAGCGGTAAGGCATCGGATTTTGATTCCGTGACCCGCAGGTTCGAATCCTGCTAGCCCTGCCATATTTTAAATTAACAGGACCTATATATAGAAGAAATTGAAGAAAGAAAGAGCCGGCGTGTACATAAGTACATGAGGAGTGAACGAAAGCAGTTGACGAAGAAGATTCACCGCTTATTGACAATCACACACGTAGAGAGCCATTAGCTCAGCTGGTAGAGCATCTGACTTTTAATCAGAGGGTCGAAGGTTCGAGTCCTTCATGGCTCACCAAAACTTTCATATATACAATAAAAAGACCAATAATTACGACAGCATACATACATTTACTAACTAATTACCTCCAAATTGATATGATGGAGGTTTTTTTTATTAGGTGAATTTTAAATCTAAATGCTATGTACAATCTCACAGACGAACAGGTGTCTATCCATATTGTCTTGCAGAAAATCAAAGATCTAGTGACTTTTTTCAACAAAAAATATCAAATATGTGTAAATTTGGACTCTTTTTCATTTAAGCTACGTTTATCCTCCTAAATAATGTTAAAATTAAAATTGTATATGAAATGAAACCTTTCATTGGTGGTATGCGTATAGAAGGTAACCGCAGTGAAGCGGAGGGTAGCAGCATGGACATTATTGTAAGAAAGATTATATTAGAAGTGAAAAAAGGTAATCAACAGGCATTTGCGGAATTGATGGATTTATATAAGGACAAAGTGTACCATATTGCATATCGCATGCTTGGAAATGTCCATGAAGCACAAGATGTTTCTCAAGAGGCATTTCTAAGAGCATACACAAATATCGATTCCTACGATATGAATCGAAAGTTCTCCACATGGCTGTTTCGTATTGCGACGAATTTAGCGATTGATCGTATTCGAAAGAAAAAGCCGGACTTTCATCTGGAAGACCAGGTAGCTGGAACAGAGGATCTTACGTATTACACACAAATCTCTGCAGACGAAGAATTACCAGAGGACCAGGTGGTGCAGTTGGAAATGCAAGAATGGATTCAGCAGGAAGTAATGCAACTTCCTCCGAAATACAGATCTGCAATTATTCTTAAGTATCTGCAGGACTTATCGTTGAAAGAGATTAGTGAAATATTAAATCTTCCAGTAGCAACGGTTAAAACACGTATTCATCGTGGCAGAGAAGCGTTGCGAAAGCGACTGAGAGACTCATAGTCGTGGAAAGGGGATACAGCTTATGGCTTGCTCAAAAGAGAATCAAGCTTTTATTCATAAATATTTAGATGAAGAATTGACATTGCTTGAAAAAAAGCAATTTGAGAACCATATATTAACATGCGACGATTGTTATGAGCACTTGCGTGAATTAAGGAAAACTGTTGCTATTATTCAAAGTACTTCCCATATCGAAGCACCCAGTTCTTTATCGGCGAATGTAATGAAGCAGTTACCGAAACAGTCTAAATCGAATAAATGGAAATTCTGGATCAAGAAACATCCATTCATGATTACTGCAGCAACTTTCTTTTTCGTTTTTATTGTAAGTGTTGCTTCTGCTTTGAGTGGAGAGGATGAAGAAATTGTTGTTCAGGGAGACGGTCAATTCATTGTTGATAAAGAACGAAATGTTGTTGTCATTCCTGAAGGCGAGAGTATTTCCGGAGACTTACTAATTCGAAACGGCAATATTGAAATTAGCGGGGAGGTTTTAGGGGACATTACAGTCATCAATGGTGAACATGTGATGGCTTCGACGGATCAAGTATCTGGAGACATCAAAGAGATTAATCAGACGATGGAATTAATTTGGTATGAGATGAAGTCATTTTTCTCCGATGTTGTTGATCTTTCAGATAACGAAAACAACGCGGAAAATCAAAAGGAAGATTAGGTAAAGAGAATAGAAAGGCATATGGAGAGTTGGGCATATGTCTTTTTATCTGTTAGGTAAAAACCGGAAGGAACTCGAAAAAAAGCATAGATCAATCTCACATAATACTAAGTATGTTGTAGAGTAATAATGGGACAAAATATGTTATAATAAACATACTATAAACGATGGGAAGAAATGTGACCTTTGGAGGAACGATTATGTTTGAGGTGTTCAATGATTTTACTTTTTTGAGTGCACTAGCAATTGTGGTAGATATTGCATTAGTGGCTTTCGTGATATATAAATTAATCATGGTTATTCGCGGTACCCGTGCTGTTCAGTTAGTCAAAGGCATCACGGTCATTTTGGCTGTGTGGTTTTTAAGTGGTTTCTTAGGACTAAATACACTTCAATGGATTATGCAACAGGCAGTTACATACGGTTTGTTAGCCATTATAATAATTTTTCAACCTGAGTTAAGGCGTGCGCTTGAACAACTTGGTCGTGGGCGTTTGTTTCAGTCAACTTCCACAGCCGCAGAAGAAGACATACAGGAAACAATTGAACACATTATTAAAGCTTCTAATTATATGGGTAAGCGTAGAATCGGGGCATTGATTTCTATAGAAAGAGAAACTGGAATGAATGATTATGTCGAGACTGGCATTGAAATGAATGCAAAACTTACCTCAGAGTTGTTAATTAACGTGTTTATTCCAAATACACCTCTTCACGATGGGGCTGTAATTTTGAAAAATAACGAAATAGTTGCTGCCGGATGTTATTTGCCCTTGTCGGAGAATCCTTTTATTTCAAAAGAATTGGGAACAAGACACCGTGCTGCACTTGGTGTAAGTGAAGTGACGGATGCCATCACTTTAGCAGTGTCTGAAGAAACTGGAGGAATTTCCGTGACAAAAAATGGAGAACTCCACCGAAGTTTAGATGAAGAGGCACTTCGCAAATTATTAGAAAAAGAAATGCTAAAGGAAGACTCGAATGGCTCAAACTCCCGTTGGCAGTGGGGAGGGAAGAAAAATGGATAAGTTGTTTAATAAAGGGTGGTTTATTAAACTAAGTTCTATCGTTATCGCAGTTATGCTGTTTTTTATGGTAAATATGGACGGAACGCCTAATCAGCCAGGGGGGCTGCCTACGGTAACAGATTCCACAAATATTTTAGAAGAAGTAGATTTAAATGTATATTATGATGACGAAAATTATGTATTAATGGACGCACCTGAAACTGTCCAAGTTACGCTTGAAGGTCCAAAAAATGTGTTAACAGTGGCGGAGATTACGCATCCCCAGCAAGAGTTATATATTGATCTCACAGGTAAAGAGGCCGGGACTCACTATGAACAAGTGAAGTATCGGGAGTTCCCGTCTAATGTCGATGTTTCCGTTAATCCGGCGTATGTTGAGGTAACAATTCAAGAGCGTCAGACAGTTTCTTTCCCGGTAGATGTGCAATTAGAAAATGAAGGGGATATTGAAGACGGTCATGCGATTGGTACTCCGACAGTTGAACCTTCAACTGTCAATATAACATCCGCACAAGGGGTACTTGAACAAATTGATTCTGCAAGGGCTATTGTAGATATGGCCGGTAGAAATACTAATTTCGAGGATTCCGTGCCAGTAGTTCTCTATGACAAAGACGGGAATGTTCTAGACGTTAACGCGGATCCACCGGCGGTAGAGGTAGTTGTACCTGTTACGAGTCCAAATAAAGAAGTACCTGTAAGAATTAATCGAACAGGAGAACTTCCGGATGGCGTCGCTATTGAATCTATTACTACTGATCCGGAAGTAGTAAATGTATTTGGACCGGTAGATGTCATTAATAAAATTTCTTTTATTGATGGTGTGACATTGGATCTCAGTGAAATTGAAACAGCTGGGGAAGACTCTTTTGAAGTGGATATTCCACTGCCTGAGGGGATTGAAAGTATCGATCCTGAAACAATAACGGTAACTGTAGATGTCACTGTTGAACAGGAAAGAGAATTTACCGATTTTGAGATTGATGTCACTGGTTTAGGGGATGCACAATCGATAGATTTTATTGATCCCGAAGAAGGAACACTAGATTTGCTCGTTAGTGGAAGTTCAGAAGCACTTAACCGATTAGAGCGAGAAGATTTGCAAGTAACGTTAGATGTAGAAGGACTGGAGGAAGGGGAGCATGATGTTAGCCTGGAATTCATAGGACCTCAAAATCTAAAGTTTGAGCAAACAGGAACGTCAGCTATTTTCACCCTTTCTGATGGAAGTACAGCTGTTAATAATCCTTCCGGTGAGCAAGAGGAAACCGATGAGTCAATTGATAGCGGAAGTGAAAATGAGAATACTGATACTGATACTGGAACTGGAACCAATTCTGATCCAAGTGATGATTCCGATAACAAAATAAATACGGAAATAGAAATGAATGGAATTGAAGAAGAGGAGATCACTGAGTCCGAACCAGAGGAAGAAACGGATTCTAGTAGTTCTTAAATTTTATGAGCTTTTGGTTTGAATATATCGATGAAAAAGATGAATGTTAGGAGCGATTGTTAATGGGAAAGTTTTTTGGAACTGATGGAGTAAGAGGGATAGCAAATAAAGAATTAACTCCGGAACTAGCTTTTAAACTAGGTAGATTCGGAGGCTATGTCCTCACGAAAGAAACAACAAAGCCAAAGATTTTAATTGGCCGCGATACAAGAATTTCCGGACATATGTTAGAAGGGGCTCTTGTAGCTGGATTACTCTCCATTGGTGCTGAAGTTATGCGTCTTGGTGTTATTTCTACACCAGGGGTAGCTTATTTAACAAAAGCATTAAGTGCAGACGCGGGTGTCATGATTTCTGCATCACACAATCCTGTAGAAGATAATGGCATCAAGTTCTTTGGATCAGATGGCTTTAAATTAGTTGACAGGCAAGAGGAAGAAATAGAAGCTCTGCTAAATAAAGAAGACAACATGGAAGATGAACTACCTCGACCGGTTGGTGCTGACATTGGAACAGTGAATGATTACTTTGAAGGTGGTCAAAAATACTTACAATTCTTAAAACAAACGATTGTTGGAGACTTCTCCGGAATGCATATTGCACTAGATTGTGCACACGGGGCAGCTTCACCTTTAGCAAATCATATATTTGCTGATTTAGATGCAGATAAAATTTCGGTCATCGGAGCCTCTCCGAACGGGATAAATATTAATGATGGTTTCGGATCAACCCATCCAGAAGAATTAGTCAAAATAGTCAAAGAAAAAGGCGCTGATATTGGTCTTGCTTTTGACGGAGATGCTGATCGACTTATTGCTGTGGATGAAAATGGTGATATTGTTGATGGGGACCAAATTATGTACATATGCGCCAAGTATATGAAGAACACAGGTCGTTTAAATCATGATACAACAGTCACAACGGTGATGAGTAACCTCGGTTTCTACAAAGCGTTGGAAATGGAAGGTATCGAAACGAAACAGACTGCTGTGGGAGATCGATATGTAATGGAAGAAATGCGTAATGGAGGGTTTAACTTAGGCGGGGAACAATCCGGACACGTAATCTTTCTTGATTACAGTACAACTGGGGATGGTCTCTTAACGGCGCTTCAGCTCGTTCAAATCGTGAAAGCTTCAAATATGCCGTTATCAAAACTTGCAGGAGAAATGAAGAAATACCCGCAAAAGCTCGTTAATGTTCGTGTAGCAGATAAAAATGCTCTCCATAATAGCGATGTGATTGCGGCTGAAATTCTTGCAATTGAAGGAGAATTAGAAGGGGAAGGACGAATTCTAGTTAGACCTTCTGGTACAGAATCATTAGTTCGTGTGATGGCAGAAGCGCCTACCGAGGAGCTTTGCGATAAACATGTGCAAACAATTGTAGATGTAATTAAAAGAGAGTTAGGATCGTTAGAATAGAAAGTAAAAGCTCATCCAAATATGGATGAGCTTTTTTTAACAGATAAGAATTTATAAAATATCGGTTTTTTAAAGATTGTTGTTTTCGTCGAACAAATATGCTCGAATCCGCTCTAGGTGGACGCTTTCCGCGGGCAACGACTTCAGCCTCCTCGGGTAGTTCGCCCTG